>NZ_JAWDHA010000002.1:0-150950 GCF_034190895.1 Virgibacillus sp. M23
AAACCCCACGGAAAGGGAAGTGGGCAGCCGGAGTGGTGGTCAAGCAGTAGCTATTATTCCATAATAGCTACTAGAGGAAGCGTAAATCTGAGCATTTAGTGATAAGGACTGAGCGAATTTTGCTCAGGTTTTCTAATGAAAATGCTATCTACATTGATAAGCAAGTGGAAATGTAAACTAGGACCACTGTCAAGAGCATACGTTTAGATGGAACTACAAAAATACTAGCTTTTTAAGTACGTTTTTCCTTCTCTTTGCTCTACCTTGCCATTTTTCATTAATTTTCCTAAAGCTCGTTTGAAAGCAGCCTTACTAATATGAAAAGTTCCTCGTATATCATCTGGATCACTTTTATCACTGAAAGGTATAACTCCTCCATTAGCTTCTAGATGCTGTAAAATAGCTTCTGCATCTTCGTGCATACTTTCTTGCTTTAATGGGCGTAGAGATATGTTTAATGTACCATCTGGTTTAACTTCAATGACTCGGCCATTTACTTGCTGACCAAGACGAGGTTCTTTCCTTCTTTCACTGTGATGAATAAAACCACGATAAAAATCACCCGTGATTAGAGCAGATCCTTCTCTACTAGTACGATATACTGTTCCTTCAATCATTGTATTTAAGAGGGAATCAGGCGCTAATTCCAATTCTCTAGCAATAACCCCTTCGCTAGCAGGAAGAGCAAGCAATTTCCCTTTTTGATCCTTACCTAAGGTAACAAAAAGCCTATCTCCAATTTGTGGCCATACCTGATCAAATAAGGGAAGGTCATCTTTAGATACAAGAATATCTTTTGTTGTACCAATGTCTACAAATACGCCAAGATTTGGAATAACATTTTTGACCTCTGCCCAATCGTATATATCCATTTTTATATGTGGAAGCTTTGTTGTAGCTACAACCTTTCCTTTCTTGTCCATATAGATAAATACGTCCACTTCTTGATTGGGTTCTAATATGGTATTGGTTTCGTTGTGATGTAATAGAAATTCATTCATTTCAAAGGTTAATACATATCCTGTTTCAATGGTCCGATCTACTGTCATCGTTTGAATGGTACCAACTAATTGATTCATTATGTAACCTACTTTCATTTGTATGTATATTGGAAAAGGGGCACTCACTTTTAAGAGTACCCCTTTAATACTAAAGTAACACATAAGTTTTATTTTTATTTATCCCCAAAATAATCTTCGGGTGGGAAATTCTTTGATATCAGATGTTGTTTAGCTTATACTTAAGCATTTCTAAGAAATATGCAACATAACATAATAATGTTATTCACTTTGGAAATCGTCTAAATAGATTTCCGTGTAGAATTTCACGTTAACCGCGGTAAAACTTCCACTGGATGTTCTCTAACTTAAGCAACGTAAGCCCTACCTGCTCTTACGTCCTTGCGACCCCTTAGTCGCGCCAGTGTGAATAAGCATCTTCAAAAACATTGTAGAATGCCAGATCACTTATCTGTTACTCCATTTTGTTAACTCTATCATAATCTCATAAAATTATTGGGTTGTCAAGTAAGATGGAGTTGTAATGTTTGATAAGGGAATGAATGTTTCTAAAGGTTGTATGAAGGGTATTTAGCTAACACGTATAAAACGAAAGGATGAGAAGATGCTACGTATGCTTTTAATGATTATTGGAGCGATTGTTGTTATTGGTTGGATAATCTCATTATTCTAAATAAAATATGTTAATAAGTTAACTCGAAATACTTCCTTTTAAAATATATTAGGAGTGATTTCGAGTTTTTATATGGAAAAGGAGATGGCTAAATGGATATGCAATACTGCCAGTAAATGTCCGATTGGTTTAAGGGCCTTTAGGTCATACCCTTGTGGTACTAACAATCCGTGGGGGAAAAAATCACCCCCCACGGATTGAAGTTTCACTTTATCCCGCATATAACTGGCAGTAAGCTCCCACTTCAAGCAAGGAAGTGAACGCAATATGGAGAAGAGTGATCAACTGCCAGTAAATGTCCGATTGGTTTAACTAACAATCCGTGGGGGAAAAAATCACCCCCCACGGATTGAAGTTTCACTTTATATGGCTTGATACGTTGGAAGCATTCTTCACATCATAAAGAACAGATTGTTCTCTAAGTTTTAGGGGTGATAGCTCTAAGCTATTTGTTGAGAATTTGAATAAGGAGAGTCCCCAGTAAACTCATGCAAAAAAGTAAACTGCTAAGCTCCATTCTTTTCAGCTTAAGCAGTTTACTAGATATTAGTATATTCACATTTTATTTGATAGGGTACAGTTCAACTTGTGTTTTCCGTAACCTAATGTATTAAGCTAGTTATTCCAAGGGCAATTAATAAAAGTGGTGGAAGAAAAGTCATACGCTGTAATTGTCTGCTCTTCGCTAACCATATCCCTGCTTTTAATCCACAGAATAAAAATGTACCACTCATAATTGCAATTAAACCGGCTGTTAAAAATGCTCCATAACCTAACATAGAGGCACCAATTCCAGCACCAAATGCATCAAGTGCTAATGCAGAACCTAGCAGGATTGCCTCCATTGGAGAAATAACGCCAGAATGATCCAAATCAGCCTTACCAGGGGTAGATAGAACGGTCGATAAGATATTTTGATTTGTATCTGTCTCTTCCAGCTCTTTTCTGGGAACGATGCAATTAAATAATGCAAAGCTACCTAGTATAATTAGTATGCTTCCACCAAGCATACTAGCAATATTCGGGGAAAGAATGGAGGTCAACATATTTCCAATCGTCATGGATAGCAAAACGATAATTCCTGAACATAGCATGATAATAATTAACGCATTTAGTGGTACACGAATATTTCGCATGCCATAAGTTATCCCTACACCAAATCCATCTAAGCTAACTGCAATAACTAAAAAAATTAAACCAGTATAAAAAAGCATAGCACCAATTCCTTTATCTATTTCTAAGGTATTGTATGGTTATTTTATAATTGTTGTGCGTATCCAACTTTTTAAAGTGATGTAATAAAGGAGGCCCAAGAGTGTGACGATAAAAATGGGGAAGTCTAAAATTTTGATTAACTACTCCGATCTGAAACGCAGGTTGAAATATGATAAAATAATGGATAGGTCTTTTTAGAAAGGAATTTAAAGATGAGTAAAATAGTTGTATTAGCAGAAAAGCCTTCCGTAGGGCGAGATATTGCCCGCGTATTACATTGTCATAAAAAAGGCAATGGTTTTATAGAAGGTTCCAAATATATCGTAACGTGGGCTCTCGGCCACTTAGTTACATTAGCGGATCCAGAAGTGTATGATAATAAATACAAAACGTGGAAGCTTGAAGATTTGCCCATGTTACCTGTCCATCTAAAACTAGCTGTTATTAAGAAGACAGGAAAACAATTTCAAGCTGTAAAGGCACAGCTTCAGCGTAAAGATGTGAAGGAAATTGTCATTGCTACTGATGCTGGAAGAGAGGGAGAGCTTGTTGCCCGCTGGATATTGGAGAAAGCACGTGTTCAAAAACCACTAAAGCGTTTATGGATTTCTTCTGTAACGGATAAAGCAATCCGTGATGGATTCAATCGATTAAAATCAGGCAAAGAATTTGAGAATTTATATGCTTCAGCGGTCGCACGATCTGAAGCAGATTGGTATGTTGGATTAAATGCAACAAGAGCATTAACAACTAGATTTAATGCGCAATTATCAACGGGAAGAGTGCAAACCCCAACACTTGCAATGATTGCTGCACGAGAAGCTGAAATTAAATCATTTAAACCGAAGAAATTTTATGGCTTAGCTGCGAAAACGAAACGAGGCTTTTCGTTAACATGGCAAGACAAAAAGAATAATAAGCGTATCTTTTCAAAAAAAGCGGCTGAAGCTTTACAAAAAAAGGTGCAAAACAAGCCGTTAACAATTACACATATTGATAAGCAATATAAAAAGAAATCAGCTCCACAGCTTTATGATTTAACGGAACTACAGCGTGATGCAAATCGTATCTTTAATTTCTCAGGAAAACAGACTTTATCAATTATGCAGAAATTATATGAGCAGCATAAAGTCTTAACGTATCCAAGAACGGATTCTCGTGTACTTTCATCTGATATTATTTCGACTTTAAAGGACCGTGTTAAAGCTTGTGGTGTCGATCAATACGCTCGTACTGCGAATAAAATTCTTAGGAAAGATTTAAAGCTATCTAAGTCTGTCGTAGATAATGCAAAGGTATCCGACCACCATGCGATTATTCCAACTGAACAATCAGTAGTTCTTGAAGATTTAAATGATAAAGAACGGAAGATTTATGATTTGGTTGTAAAACGATTTTTAGCTGTTTTGTCTGACCCGTACGAATTTGAACAAACAACCGTGCTTGCTGAAACAGAAGGAGAACAGTTTACAGCAAACGGAAAAATTATCAAAAAACAAGGCTGGAAAGAAGTATACCATAACCGTTATGATGACGGAGAATCGGCGGATGATCAACAGTTACCTGCTTTAGAAAATGGCCAGACACTTACGGTTAGTACCTATACCATTACGGCAGGGGAAACGAAGCCACCAGAGCGTTTTACAGAGGGGTCCCTACTACAAGCAATGGAAAACCCAGTACGTTATTTAGGTACAACGAATAAAAAACATGCAAGCACTTTAAATAAAACAGGTGGCATTGGCACGGTAGCTACCAGAGCTGATATTATTGAAAAATTATTTAATAATATGTATATGGAAATGAAAGGGAAATATATATTTATCACTTCAACTGGTAAACAATTACTCGATTTAGTACCAGAGGAATTGCGTTCACCGGCATTAACGGCTGAATGGGAAGATAAACTAACACAAATTGCTGAGGGTAAATTGAATAAAAAGCAATTCATATCTGAGATTAAAGGATACACGAAACAGGTAGTTCAGGAAATTAAAACAAGTAAAGAAACATTCAAGCATGATAATATGACAGGAACAAAATGTCCAGAATGTGGAAAATTAATGCTGGAAATAACAAATAAAAAAGGTAGAATGCTTGTTTGCCAGGATCGTTCCTGTGGCCATAAAAAAAATATAGCAAAACAAACCAATGCACGTTGTCCAAATTGTCATAAGCGTCTCGAATTACGAGGTGAAGGTGACGGACAAATATTTATCTGTAAGTGTGGTCATCGTGAAAAACTGGCTACATTTAATGCACGAAAACAAAAAGAGAAGAAACATAACGTTTCCCGTAAAGAAGTTAATAAATATTTGAAAAAGCAAGAGGATGGTTTTAGTAATAATGCGCTTGCTGAACAACTTGCAAAGTTAAAAAATAAATAATCACCAAAAAGCGTGCCAGAATAGATCTGACACGTTTTTTGGTTTAATAACTTGTTTCTTCAACAACGTTATGGAATCTATCTAAGATCGTTACTTTACTTGGACTATTCTCCTGTGCCATTTCTACCGCCACTGCAATTGCTTCATCTTTTGCATCATATAACTCCTCAGGTGCTACATTTTCTAACTTCACAAACCATCCTGTTGCATCGACATTTGGTATTACGGTATATGATTTCATCTGTAAAAACTCCTTTCCTTTACTTAAAAAAATTTTATTACACATATAACAGGCAGTAATACCCCCATTTCAAGCAATAAAATAGGTGGGCTATCGACTACCAGTAAATGTCTATGGGTTCAAAGCCCTTTAGGTCATACCCTAGTGGTACGAACAATCACTGTGGGATAAATAAAACCTCCAACTGATCGAAGTTTAACTTTATTTATAATTATGTAATTCCCAGTTATTTTATAATTAAAACGAAATTGGCAATGAATACATATTTATAAATTTTCATAATATAATATACATTGTCGAATTTTTTTTGTATACTTCTGATATGCCGAATTTTATCGAAAAATGAAACAGAGGGGGCATGGGAATGACAAATGTTCTAAAAGAACAAATAAGAGAAATCCAAGATGATGTTATTAGAATACGACGTTATTTACACCAGAATCCTGAATTGAGTAATCATGAAGCGGCAACCTCCCGTTTTATTCAAGAGAAACTAACTGAATACGGCATAGCTTTTCAAACGGGTTATGCTAAACATGGCGTATTAGGAATTATTAAAGGAACACAACCTGGTAAAGTCGTAGCGCTACGTGCAGATATGGATGCTTTACCAATACAGGAGCTAAATGATCATCCTTTCACATCCAATTATGCAAATGTTATGCATGCGTGTGGTCATGACGCACATACGGCAATGCTGTTGGGAGCAGGTCATGTTCTTCAACAAATGCGTGAACAGTTAAAAGGAACAATTCTATTAGTTTTTCAACCTGCTGAAGAGGATTCACCTATTGGAGGATCTAAAGTAATGCTTGATGATGGAGTATTTGCTGAGTATACTCCAGATGTTATTTATGGACAGCATGTATGGCCAGACTTACCAGTCGGACAATTTGGTATTCGTGATAAAGAAATGATGGGTGCCTCGGATCGATTTGAAATTACACTAAGTGGTAAAGGTGGGCATGCGAGTATGCCACATCAAACAAATGATGTCATGGTAGCGGCTGGACATCTTATTACTAGCTTGCAAACAATTGTAAGCAGAAGCTTAGACCCATTAGAAGCATCTGTCGTGACAATTGGAACAATTCATGGTGGTGAAGCAGCAAACATTATTCCAAACCAAGTGACATTAGAAGGGTCGATTCGCACCTATTCACCAATAATTCGTAAACGATTAAAGGAACGTTTTTTTACCATTACGAATCAAGTAGCACAAGTTTTTGAGGCAAAAGCTGCTATCACTTATTTAGATGGATACCCGGCAACCATTAATACGCCAAAATGGGCTAATGTTGCCAGGCTAGCTGCACAGAAAATAAATGGAGAAACACCAAATGTAAGCCCTTCCTTAGCAGGCGAAGACTTTAGTAGATTTTTAGAGAATTATCCGGGGGCATTTATTTGGCTTGGTACCCAGATTGATATTCCTGAGGAACAGGCTCCACTACATGATGCGCATTTTAAGTTAAATGAACGAGCATTGCCAATCGGTACGTCACTTTTAGTGCAAGTTGCTATAGATACATTAGAAAAATTAGCAAAGGAAGAGAATGAATGATTGATTTCTTAAATAAATTAAACCCACAACTTATTGCTTGGCGCCGTGATTTTCACAACTACCCAGAATTGGGTTTTATGGAATATGTGACAACCTATAAATTAGGAAAGGAACTAAACAGGCTTGGCTTTATGGTTCATTTAGGTGAAGATGTGATGAAAAAGGAAGTGCGTTTGGGTCTACCTCCTAAAGAGCAAATGGATATGTATGAGGAAAGAGCAACAGACAATGGCGTTGATGAATACTGGCTTTCTACTATGCAAGGTGGGATGACGGGGGTCATTGCTACTTGGGATACGGGTAAATCAGGTGATCATATGGCTTTTCGCTTTGATATTGATGCTCTTCCAATTGAAGAAACGAATGAAAAAAAGCATTTTCCGGCTCAACATAACTTCGCATCAGCAAATAAGCAAGTGATGCATGCATGTGGCCATGATGGCCATATGACAATCGGGCTTGGGTTAGCCTCATTTATTTCTAGCTATCATGCACAACTTAGCGGAAAATTCACATTGATCTTTCAACCTGCTGAGGAAGGTGGCCGCGGTGCGAAAGCAATTACAGAAAATGGTTGGTTGGACGATGTAGATTATTTCTATTCGGGACATATCGGAATAGAGTCCTTGCCAATCGGTACCATTACAGCTACAGTGGATGGTTTTCTTGCTTCGTCAAAATTGAACATTAACTTTAAAGGGACAGCCTCTCACGCAGGAATGAAGCCAGAGCTTGGCAAAAACGCACTTTTAGCGGCAACAACTGCTGTAGCAAACCTGTACGCTATTCCTCGGCATAGCAATGGAATTACGAGAATTAATGTAGGGAAGATGGTTGCTGGTAGTGGTAGGAATATTATTCCTGACAGTGCTTATTTAGAAGTAGAGACACGGGGAGAGACAGAGGACATTAATCAATATGTACGCTCCGAGGCCATGCGAATCGTTGAGGCAGCAGCAATAATGCAGAATGTTACTTATGAAATAGAAGCGGTCGGTCAAACAGAAGAAATCAATTGTAGTAAGTCACTTGCTTCTGCCATTATTAATGCTTGTAACAATAGTAGCTACGTAAAGAAAGTAATTCCTGTAGCGAAGGTGGCTGGATCTGAAGATGCGAGTTTTATGATTAATCGAGTTCAGGCAAGTGGTGGTAAAGCAACATATATGTTATTTGGAACAGCTTTAGACCATCCTCATCATCATCAAGCCTTTGATTTCCAAGAAGAAGTGTTAATAGTTGCCGTAGAAGCTTTGGCAAATATTGTTTTAAAAGGCAACGACTAAATACGTGTAAACGTACAAGAGAAAGGACGAAGTGTATGGCAGTAAAGGAAAAAAATTCAATAGCTACTCAATTATTAAATGGAATTGAACGGGTTGGCAATAAATTACCTGATCCCTTTATGCTTTTTATTAGTTTAGCTGGAATTATAATTTTATTATCCTGGATCATTTCATTATTTGACATTACCTATACACAGCCAGTTGATGGACAAGAGGTTGCTATTAAAAGCTTAATTTCTAAAGAAGGTCTTGAATTTATTCTAACCTCTATGCTAGATAATTTTGTGGGATTTGCTCCTTTAGGGCTCGTGTTAGCAATGATGCTAGGGATTGGTTTAGCAGATAAAGTTGGACTATTGGAAATTGGCATAAAAAGTACTATTTTGAAGGCACCAACTTCATTAGTAACATATGCAGTGATTTTTACAGGGATTTTAGGGAATATTGCTTCAGATGCAGCTTTTGTTATTGTACCGCCATTAGCTGCGATGGTGTTTTATAATATTGGTCGCCATCCTTTAGCTGGATTAGCTGCAGGTTTTGCAGGTGTTGGTTCTGGTTTTACAGCAAATTTTATGATTAATGGTACAGATGTATTGCTCTCTGGTATTTCAACAGAAGTAATGAAGACACTCGATGAAAATGTGATTGTAACGCCAGTAGATAATTGGTATTTTATGATTGTATCCGTAGTGGTTCTTTCTATAGTAGGTGCTCTCGTTACAGAGAAAATTGTAGAGCCACGTCTAGGTAAGTATGAGGGAAATGTAAAGAAAGAATTTGAAGCGGTGAAACCGATTGAGATAAAAGCACTAAAAAATGCGGTAATCGCAAGTAGTGTATATATTGCTCTAATATTAATTGTATTATTTATACCAAATTCTCCTCTACGTAGTGCGGAGGGGAAAATTGTACCTTCGCCATTTCTAGATGGAATTGTTCCACTAATTTTAATATTATTTATTATTGCTGGTATTACATACGGGGTTACTATTAAAAAGATTACTAGTTCTCGTGATGTAGGTAAATATATGGGAGAAGCTATGAAAGATATGTCTGGCTTCATTGTCCTTATTTTTGCTGCTTCTCAATTTATTGCATATTTTGATTGGTCCAATATCGGTTCATGGATCGCAGTAAGCGGAGCAAATTTCCTGGAATCTATTGGATTTACAGGTATAGCAGTTGTAATTGGATTTGTGCTATTAACAGCTGTGCTAAATCTATTCATTTTTAGTGGATCAGCACAATGGACATTGGAAGCACCAATCTTTTTAAAAATGTTTTATTATTTAGATTATCATCCCGCCTTTATCCAAGTTGCATATCGTATTGCTGATTCCTCTACAAATGTCATTACGCCAATGAATCCCTATATAATTATTGTTTTATCATTCATGCGGGATTATGATAAAAAGGCTGGAATTGGTACACTAATTGCATTAATGTTACCATACAGTATCTGCTTCTTACTTACATGGATCATTTTATTATTACTTTTTGTATTCCTCGGCATCCCATTTGGTCCAGGGATAGGTGTTTACTTGTAAATATAGTTGCTGATAAAAAATTTTCCAAGCTGTTTACTTGCAATGCGTATCACCTGTATCATTAAATAAGAAGTGGAAGCTTGTTTAAGGATATAAGGGAGGTTATAATAGATGGCATTTGTAATTCTAGATCCATGCCGAGGCGAAAAGTCAGGTGAATGTGTTAGCGTTTGCCCAGTTGATTGCATCGAAGAAGGTCCAGATCAATTTTATATTGATCCAGATATATGTATCGATTGTGGTGCATGTAAAGCTGTATGTCCAGTTGATGCAATAGAAGAGGAATATGACATATCGCCAGAACAAGAAGTCTTTCTGGAAAAAGCAGAAGAATTTTTTGCTAATAGATAGATTCGTACTTAAGAACGTGGTTGCTGTCTCTCAAGGGTATTTAGATACAAGTGTAAAGCGCTGTGGTTAAAACGGCAAAAGCCGAACGGAATGGAATTGCTCTCAGAAGTTAGATTTTTTTCACTCTAACTTCCGAGGGAGTACCATTTGAATCCGTTCGGCTTTAATTAAAATATCCTATTGCCAGTTATATGCGGGATAAAAGCTGGACTAATCTTCGATTTTCACCGCTAATTTACTTGCGATCCAGCGTTTTGCTGTCTCATCATCAACTTCATATATTTTTCCTGCACGTAATAAGTCACCATGGTATGCTGTTTGTACATTCATTTTTACTTTCATGTATAAATTACTCCTTTTTCACATCCTATACTCAGTATACCATGAACAAATCATTTAAATTAACGCAATTGACTTATGAAATGTTTCATCACGAAGCCCATCCTCATATATGTCGATAGACTTTGCTAGAGATACACATTTACCTATTCCTAATTTTCTTTATTGCCTCGGCAATATTTGTTGTTGGACGTTGGCAGGAAAAGTTTTCACAAATATAAATCGTAGTTTCTTGGTTGATCTGGTTGTAGACGCTCGCAAAGTCGGCAATATTATTTGCCTGTTCACTCGTTCCCAGAGAGAGAACCGATACATCAGGTAAGAACATTTGCTGAAGCTGTTCGATGAAAGCTTGTTTTTTTGGATCGTCAGCTAACCCAATAATAACGACTTCTTTTGTTGGATGATCAAATAGCTGAACGGACTGTAGAAAGAATGGACTAGCAGAAGGTTGTGCATCGATATCCTCATAAAATGTATAGTGCATTTCTTCAGCATGATCAAGGAAATTTGTTTCCCCCGTTAAATATCCAATACGAATAAGCATAACAGCTGCAACACTATTACCAGAAGGTATCGCACCATCATATACTTCTTTATCTTTAGTGATTAATTTTTCGCTATCTTTACCAGTAAAGTACAAACCGCCGTTGTCATTATCCCAAAACAGTTCCAGCATTTGTTCTGCCAGTTGTTTGCTTTTATGCAAAAATGTAAGATCAAACGTGGCTTCATATAACTCTACATAGCCCCATAGTAAAAAGGCATAGTCATCAATATAACCTGGATACTTTGTTTCCCCAGCTCGATAACGTGCCATGAGCCGTTCATTGTGAAATAGATGATTCTCAATAAAACGTACTGCTCTTATTGCAGCGTTAATGTATTTTTGATTTTGAAAAATTTTACCAGCTTTGGCAAGACCGGCAATCATTAATCCATTCCAGCTAGTCAAAACTTTATCATCGACGTGAGGATAGGTTCGCTTTTGTCTTTCTGCAAAAAGCTTTTGTCTTGCTTCTTCTAATTTTTCCTCTAGCACTTTTTTAGGGAGATCCAGTTCGTTGGCTACTTGGTCAAAATGACCTTGAATAAGATTGGGAATATTTTTTCCTGCAAAATTACCATTTGGCGAAATGTCATAGATTCTTGTATAAATCTCCCCAAGGTCTTCATCTAAAATATTCATCACTTCTTGATAGCTCCATACATAATATTTCCCTTCAACCCCTTCTGAATCTGCATCAATAGCAGAATAAAATGCGCCTTTCTCATCCGTCATTTCTCTGAGAATAAAGGTAATGATTTCTTCACCAATTTTTTTATAAAAGGGACGTTGTGTAATTTGATAGCATTCCGCATATGCAATTAACAAAAGTGCATTATCATAGAGCATTTTTTCAAAATGAGGTACAAGCCATGCCTTATCTGTTGCATATCTCGAAAATCCAAAGCCAATGTGGTCATAAATTCCACCAGCAGCCATGCTTTGTAAGGAGCTTTCAGCAATCTTTAAAGCTGCCGTGTTTTTCGTTAAGTAAGCATGTCTCATTAAGAATATTAGGTTGTGTGGCATAGGAAATTTAGGTGCTTTACCAAATCCACCATACTCGAAGTCAAAGCTCTTACCTAATTGATGGTAAGCCTGATTAAGCTGCTCCTTAGAAATTCGATTATTTCCTTTAGAAGGATGACTCTTTTGGAGGGCTTGTTGTACACTTTTGGTAACTTCGATTATATGCTTTGGATCTTCTGTGAACTTTCGAGAAAGCTGTTGTAAGACATTGACAAATCCTGGAACTTCATATTTCTTGTGCTTTGGAAAATACGTACCAGCATAAAAAGGAATTTTGTCAGGAGTCATAAAAATGGATAATGGCCATCCCCCATGTCCAGTCATCATTTGGCAAACCTTCATATAAATGGAATCAATATCTGGTCGTTCCTCTCTGTCTACCTTTATAGCGATATAACGATCATTAAGTATTGATGCCACTTCCGCATCCTCAAAGGATTCGTGTGCCATAACATGACACCAGTGACAAGTACTATAACCAATGGAAAGAAATATTGGTTTATTTTGCTCTTTGGCTGCTGTAAAGGCTTCTTCAGTCCATGCATACCAATGAACTGGGTTGTCAGCATGCTGTAATAAATATGGAGATTTTTCATCCATTAATCGATTGGGCATTAAAACACATCCTTCCTATTCACACTATACACGAAAAATCATTTTTCCAAACAAGAATAGCATGGTGAAAGGAAATTTTTTTCCTGCATATAACTGGGCACTTCAAGCAAAAGTGAAATTAATATGGATAAGTGGGGATCAACTGCCAGTAAATGTCCGATTGGTTCAAAGGTCTTTAAGTCATACCCTTGTGGTACTAACCATCAGTGAGGAATAAACAGAACCCCCACGGATTGGATTGAAGTTTCACTTTATTTATGACATGGGACAACATGATGTATACATATGCTTGTTAACAGAGGCTTAAATAGTTATAAAAAGAAAAGAGGTGTTTTTCTTGTTTTATCATGTGAAAGAATTACAATATCATGCTAAACCTGATCGTCCAGATCCTGTTTTTGCGAAAAAATTACAAGAAATATTAGGAGGACAATTTGGCGAGATTTCTGTCATGATGCAATATCTTTTTCAAGGATGGAATACAAGAGGTAATGGAAAGTATAAAGATTTATTGATGGATACAGGGACTGAAGAAATTGCCCATGTTGAAATGATTGCAACGATGATTGCAAGGTTGTTAGATGGTGCACCTGATGTAGAGGTGGAAGATGCTATAAAGGACCCAGTCATCGCAGCGATCATTGGGGGGTCCAACCCTCAGCAAGCAATAGTTTCGGGATTAGGCGCTATGCCAGTGGATAGTGTTGGAAATCGTTGGACGGCTAGCTACATTGCTGCAAGTGGGAATTTGCTCGCAGATTTTAGAGCAAATTTAAATGCAGAATCACAAGGTCGTCTTCAAGTAGCACGTCTCTATGAAATGACGAATGATGCCGGTGTTCGTGACATGCTTTCTTGGCTACTGGCTCGTGATACGATGCATCAGAATCAATGGTATGCAGCCATATGTGAATTAGAAGAAAAAGAAAACATCGTCGTACCGAGTACATTCCCAAGAGAATTAGAAAAGCAACAGGTCTCTTATACGTTGTTCAATCTGTCACAAGGTGATGCAAGTGCGGAGGGGCGTTGGGCATCTGGTCCAAGTATGGATGGTTATGGCACATTTAATTATGTTGATCGTCCAATTGCCTTTGGTTCTGTCCCACATTTAGATCCTGCTCCACCGTATATATATGACACTCCACTTTGGGCGCTTCGCCATTCAGATGATCCTCCAGAACCAAATTTGAAATAAATTATATCCCTTGCAACGTATGAGGGATTAGCTAGGCTAATATTTTATTTTAAGTTAAGAAAGTATAAAATCAGTGCAATGACTGCGTTAAGCCAAGTAGTTATTTTGAAATGTTTGATGGATATTGGCAATGCTCCGACGAATTACTTCGCTTTCCGCGGGCGCGGCCTCAACTAACTTTGCAAAGAAGAACACGTTGCAAAGTGGATTTTCGGCTCGCGCTAATCCCGCAGGAGTCTACGTAATTAGTCTCCGCTATGAGAAGGTGCAACAATTCTTGTCATAAGTAATAGGTTGACTTTTTTTCCAATGGGTAAAGTGAAAATCGTTATCCGTGATTATAAAAGCAGCTGTGTTACTTCATGCTAGCGTTGTAGAGCCTGATAATAACGAAGGCCAGCCACTTCAACTCCTGTGGGAAATGTTTGACCTGAAGATCCACTTTTTTGAGCGGGTTTTGCTAAAAAAGTTAGCTGAAGGGCAAACCCCACGGAAAGGGAATTGGGCAGCCGGAGTGGTGGTCAAGCAGTAGCTATTATTCCATAATAGCTACTAGAGGGAGCGTAAATCTGAGCATTTAGTGATAAGGACTGAGCGAATTTCGCTCCGTTTTTCTTTTCTAGCAAACCTTTTAGTAGTTAAAGACATTATCAGGGTATTTTCTTGATCAATATGGTCTATTCAACATATAATTGGCAGTACAATAAGACCCTCACTTCAAGTAATAAAGTGAGATCAATATTGGTAAGTGGTGGGATAAACAAAATTCCCAACTGATTGAAGTCGCTTTATAAGGCTAACGTAGGAATAGGATACAAAAAAAGAATGCTACGGTATCCAATTAATCGCCAAAGCTGATCAGTGCCATGTCTTATTATGTCACGAAAGACTTTGATGAGTGAACAATGATTAAGTAAGATAATAGCAGAGTCTATCATTTCTATATTTAAAATAGAATAATCTTTTTATTAATATTGGAATATCATCGCCCAGTAAAGAAAAACACGTAGCTTTATTCAAGATTTCTTTTACCTCTCACTATAACTCTAAATGGAAAATAGTGAGCAAAATCATCTGTCGATGACTGATATGCTCCCCTTAAGGTAGACAGGTAAAAAATAAAATCCATTTTTATTATTTCCACTGTCTACTTGACAGGGAGCAGTTCAGACTTTACCAACTAATCTTCTTATGTTTATAACAGCTAATATTATTCATTCACACCGTAGCTAATTAAATTCGTAAATATTCTATAACCGCCTGGGACTTGGTTATCTATTTGTCGATAAAATACAAGATTTGTATACAAATAAGTCCCTTTGCCATATTCCGCCATTAAAATGCCGCTCGTAAATGGATCTTCATTTGGATCAGACATGCTAACAAAGGTTTCAAAGTTGCTGTCCCAGCTCATCGGGAAGTATAATCCTCTTTCCTGCACCCAGTTTTGCCAATCATTTTCTGTAATTGTATTAGGGTAATTAAATAACTTGTGCTCAGGCTTCAATATGTTCACAACAGCATTTTCATCCGTTACACGCCATTCGATAGATGGACTTCCGATTTTTAATTGGTAAGGTGCGCTATTTTGAGTGTCCCAGTTATCGCCCGGTTTGTGATATTGGACAACGAGGTGACCGCCATCTTCAACATATTGAAGCAAACGTTGATTATTGGTCACTAAGTCTGTTCGAGATAAATTCGCTCTTATACCTGTAATAATGGTATCAAATTGTGAAAGATCTCCGGATGATAGATCTTCTTCTTTTAACGTTGTAACATCAAATCCAGTCTCTATTAAATAATCGGCTACTTTATCAAAACCACTTTCAATATAGCCGATTTTTAAGTTGTCTGGTTTTAATAATTTAAAAGCTTCCGCGTTAATCATTGAAGGATATTGGTAATAGGAATCTTTTATATGATCATATTGAATTTCTTGTACCGCTGTTTGATAGGTTTTTCCACTTGAATTAACTTTTGCCTCAATAGATAGACTGCCTTCTTCTATTTTAGAAGGGGGAATTAGATTGAATGTCACCTCTTTTTCATCATATCGTTCTTCGAATGAAATGTTGCTCTGCTTTGGTTCACTATTCCATCCCTTAGGAAGATTTAATGAGACGCTACCTTTTCTTTTTCCAGAGCTATAATTTTTAACAGTGATCGTAACAGGTATTTTGTCTTGAACGTCAGCTGTATTTACCACTATATTTGTTGGATTCGTAGTGACACTAAGTTCTGGTAAAATGGCCAACGTTTCTGGAAGCTCTTCGATAGCTGTAGCTTTCGTACCTTTTCCATTCATTGAAACCTTTGTTTTGATAATAGGTTCCTCATAAGGTTGAAAATACCCTGCGTTTTTTGGTACTTCATAGTCAAAAATAATAGTTTTTGATTCATTTGGTTTTAATGACTTTATCTGCTTTGAATTTACGTTTACCCAATCTTTAGGTAGAAGTAGATCAGCATTTATTTTTTTGAGTGTTTTCTTTCCTTTGTTTGTAAGTTCCATTGTAATAGATGATTGCTCACCCTGTGTAACGATAGATGATGCTGCACGGGTTTTAATTTGTAAGTTTGAAGCTGTAAAAATAACTTTTTGTAACTGTTCCTTTTTAAGTTCGAGTTTATGAAGCAGATCACGCTTCATTGATGTATCAAATTCTGTACGTTTTGTTTTATTTATGATTCGTTCAACAGTTTTCAGTAATTGCTGTGACTTTACGAAAATGGATTCTCTGTTTGGATATTCTTGAATAATCGAATCTAAGTCGTTTTGTAATTTTTTTAAATGATTGCTTATATTCTTTTTAGATATTCGTTTTGCCCAATCATTAAAGTCATATGCTATCCCATCAAATAGTTCGGTATTGTTATCTTCTACAGATTTGATTAACTCTAAATGTATTTGCCGTGGTTCCGCTGGAATATCGTTTCCCATACCTTGGCTCTTGTGCATATATCGAGACGCTTCTCCTAATTGTGGATACGTCATTTCATATATAGGATCATAATCACCAATTTCAATGGAAGTAGATGCTGTATCTTTTGACGCAGCAGGTAGATACATTTTTTTAATCTGCCAAGTAGATAAACCATTTTCTAGTTGTTCTGGGTAAACATTAGGGTTTGCTGCATCTTCAAATGCTCTTTCAGTTAGAAGACTTATTGCTCGATGGTGTCCATGTTGACTATCAACATTTCGAAAAGAAGGCATAACAATATCTGGCTGTTGGGTTCGAATAAATCGAATGAGTCTTTCATAGGTTACATTCTCTCCCCATTTGTCTAGCGTTTCTTCTGGTGATTTAGAAAATCCAAAATCATAAATAGTGTCAGAAGTGGTCCTGCTTAAATGAAAAGCTTTTACATCAGTAATTTTTGCAGATTCGATCATTTCATTAGAGCGAATGATTCCAAGCGCATTGCCAAGTTCATCACCTATTTCGTTTTGTCCCCCTTCTCCACGGTTAGCAATTAAACTTGTCGTTTTAACACCTAAACCCCTAGATAAATAGGCGAGAAAATCACTTCGTTCATCGTCGGGGTGAGCACCTGTATTTAAAAAAGTAACGGTCGTGCTCAAAGGATGAACAACATTCCAAAGTTCTTTATCGTGCTGTTTATCTGTTTCTTTTGCACTCCCATTGATAGATGTTAGGCTGAATACTAATAGCAAAACAAGTAAATTAGCAATAATTCTTCTCATGTATGAAACCCCTTTCAAAAAATGGATTAAAACACACTGCCCTCCTTTAAAATAATGTAGGTTAGTAAATTTTACTAACTAACCTGATGTAAACTACAACAACAAGATAACATAATTTGAATTAATGTAAATATTCCAAAATATCTATTTATTTAAAATGAGTAGGGAAATAGTTGCAAAATTTTATTTTTCCCACATATAAATGGCAGTAAGACCTCAACTCAAGCAATAAAGTAAAAACTAATGTTGGAAAGTGTAGGATCAACTGCCAGTAAATGTCCGATTGGTTCAAAGGCCTTTAGGTCATACCCTTGTGGTACTAACAATCAGTGTAGGTTTAATATCCCCAACTGATTGAAGTTTTACTTTATATGAATTTTTTAATTATTTTATCTTTACAATGATAAGGCTTTCATTTATAATAATTAAAGTTGTTAGATTAGTAAGTAAACTTTACTAACTAAAATGCAAGGAATATCAGTATAAGGAGCTTATATAATGCACAAAGGTAATCCATCCTATATGAAGCAGATGAATCGAAGGCTAATAATCAATTACATTAAAGAAAATGAAACGGTAAGCCGTGCAACAATTTCAAAGCAACTCTCGTTAAGTAAACCGACAGTTTCTGCTGTAGTGGATCAGCTTTTAAAAGAGGGCTGGATTTTGGAAACTGGTAGTGGAGAAGCTTCTTCGAGTGGAGGAAGAAAACCAGTTAATTTAAAGTTTAATCCTCATAAAGCTTATATTATCGGAGTTGATATTGGTGGTACAAAGGTAGCGATAGGCATTACAGATTTAAATGGATCTATGATTTCCTTTAGCGAGTTTCCTACCCAAGTTTATTTAGAAAAAAATTTATTTGAGCAGATAAAAAAGCATGTGGAGGAACAAAAAGAGAAATTAAATATTGATAACTCAAAGATACTTGGTATGGGTGTAGGTATACCAGGAGTAGTACATGTAGAAAAAGGAATAGTAAAGGAAGCTCCTGCTTTAAGGTGGATTAATTTCCCTATAAAAAAGGAGTTAAACAGCAAATTTAATTTCCCCATTTATATTGATAATGACGTTAATATTAGTGTGTTAGGGGAACATTGGAAGGGTATTGGAAGTACTCGTTCAAATCTTATCTACATAGCAATCGGTACAGGGATCGGTAGTGGATTAATTATAAATAATCAATTATATCGAGGTAGTAATTATAGTGCTGGAGAGATTGGTTATATGGTTACTGATAAGGAACATGCGCAGCAATATTATCCAGTTTATGAAGGTTATGGATATTTAGAAAGCGTTTCCAGTGGTTCTTCTATAGGGAGTCAATTATCGAAAAAATTAAAGAAGACATTAACAGCAAAAGAAGCTTTTAAACTGTATGAAAAAAATAATAAACAAGCAGTAGAAATAATTGAAACTGCAATAGAAAATCTTGGGATTGGTATAGCGAATTATATCTCTTTATTTGATCCAGAAATGATTGTTTTAGGAGGTGGTGTAAGTGAATCGTATTCATTAATAATTAATAAGATGCAGCCTATTATTGATCGGTTCACACCTGAAAAATGTGATGTTGTAAAATCAATTCTTGGAAAAGAAGCAGGGGTTGTTGGGGCAGTTGCATTGTTTTTAAAGGAGCATGACAGCATGTTAACAATTAAGGGAGAGGGGTAATTTTAGTGCGTCTATTAAAACGAGGTTATTTATTTTTTTTAGTAGTAATAGTGATAGGTATCCTTTCTGGATGTCTTGCTGGTGGCTCTGAAGAGTCAGGAGGAAAGTCCAAAAACGAATCTGGTAGTGACCTAGAAGAAAAGGTAGTTGTTTATTCTCCTCATGGAAAAGATATATTAAGTGAATTTGAAGCACAGTTTGAAGAGGAATACGGAATTGAAATGGAATTCTTAGATATGGGATCACAGGAAATTCTGGATCGAGTAAGGTCTGAAAAGAATAATACCCAAGCAGATGTCTGGTGGGGAGCACCACAGGTGAATTTTGATCAGGCTAAGGATGAGGGATTACTTGCTGAGTATAAGCCTTCTTATGCAGATGTCTTGGATGAAATGTATCATGATGAAGACTGGACTTGGTCCGGAACCTCCATTACACCAGAAGTTATCTTATATAATTCGAAAGAAATCTCCGCAGAGGAAGCACCTAAAGATTGGGACGATTTACTTGATCCTAAATGGGAGGATGAACTCATTATTCGTTATCCATTAGCTTCTGGTACGATGCGGACAATTTACTCATCGATGATATACAGAACGTATAAAGATACGGAAAGCCCTGATGAAGGTTATGAATGGCTACGTAAGTTAGATGAAAATACAAAAGAATACTCCGCAAATCCGGAGATTATGTACAATCAGGTAGCTAAGGGCGTTGGGAATTTGTCGGTCTGGAATATGCCCGATACTGTTATGCTTGCTGAAGAGAAAGGCTACCCGTTTGACTATGTTATTCCAGAAAGCGGTACACCAGTTCTGACAGAGGGGATAGCAATCATAAAAGATGCACCGCATCCTAAAGCGGCTGAAGCATTTTACGAATTTGTGAATACAAAGGAAGCTGCTAAACTGCTTGCTGAGACATATTACAGAATTCCGACAAGAGAAGATGTAGAAGATTTACCGGAATGGATTACTGAAACGGAGATTAATCCGATGGAAATTGACTGGTCACTGTTTCAGGAAAAACAAAGTGAATGGATGGAGTATTGGGACAACAATATCAAAAATGCAGAAAAAGATTTAAGCGAAGAATGATTGGAATAATGTCAAAGGGGGTTGTTGTGCATGTCAACAGTGAATTTATCTGCAATTACAAAGCAATTCGGTGATGTTACAGCAGTAGAAGAGTTGGACATCCTAATTAAGGAAGGGGAATTTTTTACATTTCTTGGTCCTAGTGGCTGTGGAAAGACAACAACGTTACGAATGATAGCGGGGTTCTATTATCCAACGAAAGGAAAAGTAACATTTAATGATAAAGATATGACTACTGTCCCCCCTGAAAAAAGAAATACAGGCATGGTTTTTCAAAACTATGCCTTGTTTCCCCATATGACAGTTTTTGAGAATGTTGCCTTTGGATTAAAGGTCAGAAAAATAACTAAATCTCAGACTAAAAAGCGTGTGGAGGACATACTCAAAAAAGTTAGACTTGATCAGTATATGGATCGGCAAGTAAGTCAACTGAGTGGGGGACAGCAGCAGCGTGTTGCATTGGCACGAGCTTTAGTCATCGAACCTGACATTCTTTTACTGGATGAACCATTAAGTAATCTAGATGCTAGATTACGAGATGAAATGAGAAATGAAATCCTACGTCTGCAAAGGGATTATGGCATAACAACAATCTATGTTACCCATGATCAGGCAGAAGCATTAACGATGAGTGATAGAATTGCAGTTTTTAACATGGGAAAATGTCAACAAGTAGGAACCCCTACAGAGATTTATAATCAGCCAGTTAATGATTTTGTAGCGGAGTTTATTGGTGAAACGAATTTAATACCTATAGCTTTTAAAGAGGAAAAAAATAATGAGAAAATTTATCACTGTGAACAATTGGATGCAGACATTCAAGTTCAGGCAACAGAGGTAAACATAGCCGAATACAACCGTAATGATCAGCTTTTAATGTCGATTCGTCCCGAATCCGTACAGATAGATAAAGCGTCACTAACAGGGGAAAACGTATTTAAAGGTGAAGTAATACTTGTACAATTTACAGGTGCCTCTGTACACACTTATATTAAGCTAAGTAGCGATGCAATTATTCGGGCAACGGATTTAAATGAAGGTCCAAGTACATATCTAACCAATGGATCAAAGGTAAATGTAAAGCTTCCCGCCGATCAAATAAGAGTGATCCCAAAGGCTAGGATGTGATGAAATGCTAAACGCTGAAAAAAGGAAAACATTACTTTTATTAATACCGGTTATTTTAGTTTTAATTGGGTATGTCCTCTATCCTTCAATTGAGACACTACTTGAAAGTTTTAAGAAAAATGGTGTTTTCTCATTAGAAAACTATTCGGATTTTTTTGGAGAAAAATCTGCTGCAAATTTTGAAGCATTATGGAATTCTGTCTACATTTCACTTTTATCTGTACTTTTAAGTGCATTAATAGGAATCCCCTTGGCTTATATATTTAATAGGTATGATTTTCCTGGACGCCAATTTTTCTCTAATATTGCAATAATGCCAATAGTACTTCCTTCTCTTGTTGGGGTAATGGCATTTATGTATTTATATGGAGAAGCAGGACTTGTTCCAAATGCTATTAAAGATGTACTAAATCTATCAGAGGTTCCATTTAGCATTGGCGGAATAACTGGAATCTTGATCGTACACGCTTATACGATGTATCCATACTTTTATATGACGACATCGTCAGCGTTAAACAATATCGATCCTTCTTTGGAGGAAGCCGCGTATAATCTTGGTTCAAATAAGTTTAAAGTTTTTTGGAAAGTTACATTTCCATTGTTAACACCAGGTTTAGTAGCAGCTTCATTATTGGTATTTATGGTTTCAATGGCGTCATTCAGTGCCCCATTTCTTCTGGCAGGCGGCTTTCGAGTTCTAAGCTTGCAAATATACTTTTCTAAAATCAATGGGGACCTCGAAATGGCTGCTACTCAATCGGTTATTTTGTCAGTTGTCTCCATATCATTCTTGCTATTTATGCGCTGGTATCAAGATAGGAAAGACTATCGAATGGCTAGTAAAGGGATAGGAGCTCACCGAAGTGAAGTAAGTAACCATATATTAAAATGGTGCATGGTAAGTTTAGGGATTCTGGCAATGATCGTTTTACTGTTGCCACATGCTACTTTACTTATTTTATCGCTCGTGCCAGAGGGAGCTTGGACATGGCAAACGTACCCAACAGCATTCAGTTTAGAAAATTTCATCCTGTTATTTGAGGATCCAAATATATGGGATCCAGTTAGAAACAGTATGGTGATGTCTCTTTTGGCATGCTTAGGTGTATTCGTATTTGGAATCATAACTTCATATGCATTGGTTAAACGTAAATTTATTGGAAAGAATCTTTTGGATATATTAGTTATGATTCCATGGGCATTACCCGCTACAGTTGTGGGGATGAATTTAATTCTTGCATTTAACGAACCTTCAGCTTTTTCATTTGGAAAAATTTTAGTTGGCACGTTTTGGATCTTACCATTAGCTTATTTTGTACGATTTATTCCATTGGTTGTTCGATCAACAACTGCTGTTTTAGAACAAATGGATGACTCTATAGAAGAAGCTGCTCAAAATCTTGGAGCCAAATGGTTCTATACATTTAGACGTGTTGTCATACCTATTATTATGCCAGGCGTACTTAGTGGTACATTGTTGGCTTTTGTACAGGCAGTTGGAGAATTTCCTACTTCAGTCCTGTTATATACACTAGATAATCGACCAATTTCAATAGAAATTATGAATCAATTAAGGATGTTCAATATAGGACAGGCATCTGCCTACGGAATGATTCAGGTTGGACTAATTGCAATCGTGATGTTTATTTCATATAAATTTCTCGGTGTGAAAACAGAGAATACATTGTAAATTTACTGAAATATAGAGGTGTATGAATATGGATTTTGTAAAGCAATTTGAAATGGATGAAGGTGTTGGCTTCCCCGGAAAAACATATATAACAGAATTACTAAAGCCTGTTTTTGATGACCAAAAAAAATATTTATTTCATGCTATGTTTATGATCCATAAAGCTCACACAATTATGCTAAAAGAACAGGGGATCATTAGCGAAAATGACGCTGATCGTATACTAGATGGAATAGCAAAAGTGGAGTCGATCAATAAGGATGAAATAGAATATTCGATTCTTTACGAAGATTTATTTTTTCTAGTTGAATCAAAAATTGGAGAGATAGTTGGAGAGGAATTGGCTGGTAAAATGCATATCGCAAAAAGTAGAAACGATATGGGAGAGGCGATGTATCGTATTGTCATTAGAGATTATATTAATCAGTCAATCGAGGCAGCAAAAAAATTAGCGGAAGCATTATTATATCAAGCAGAGTTACATGTAAATTCAATTATGCCTGCACACACACATACGCAACCTGCCCAGCCCACTACTTTTGGGCATTATTTACTGGCGATATACGATAATCTTCAAAGAGATATTAAAAGATTAGAACAAGCATATCGAACAGTTAATCAGTCTCCGATGGGAGCAGCGGCTATAACGACCACTGGTTTTCCAATTAATCGAGAACGGGTGATGGAGCTTCTGCACTTTGATGGATTAATTGAGAACTCTTATGATGCCATTGGTACAGGCGATTATTTAATGGAGTCGGCACAAGCTTTAATTAGTCTAATGACGAATTGTGGTAGGTGGATTCAAGAGTTTTTAAGAATGGCATCTAAAGAGGTAGGATTGCTAAAAGTGTCAGATGCATATGTGCAGATAAGCAGTATTATGCCTCAAAAAAGAAATCCAGTTTCGTTGGAACATTCACGTGCAATTGCTAGTAGTGCGGCTGGAGAGGGGATGACTGTTATTCATATGATTCACAATACGCCTTATGGAGATATTAATGATACGGAGGATGATTTGCAACCTCATCTATATCTAGGCTATCAAAAAGCTTTACGAGTTCTTAAATTAATGCGAGCGGTTATCGTAACAATGGATTTTGACCAAGAAAAGGCGATTCAACAGGCTAAGAATCATATGATCACTATAACAGAATTAGCCGATGTATTAGCTCGTGACTATCAAATTCCTTTTCGGAGAGCGCATCAGAAAGCGAGTAAGATAGCAAAAAAAGCGTTGAACCTTGATAAAGAATTGTACGAAATCCCCGTCGATCAAGTGAATGATTGGCTTGAAGATGTAACACTTACTAACGAGGCTTGGGACATGATTGTTGATCCTATTTGTTTTGTGGAAAGAAGGAGCATTACAGGGGGACCAAGTCCGAATGTGGTTACAGAAATGATCGCTAGAAGGAAAAATAAAAGCGGATAAGCGAAGAAGAAAATGAGGAAGAAAAAAACGAACAATTGAAAATGATGATTCGTGTGACGAAGCTGCTCTGGATGTATACTCCCTTTCCGTGGACGGGCTGGTGAGCCTCATGGTGCTTACCCACAATAGGGGCTCACTGATGCCTTTTCACCAAAGCTTCGGAAAAGCCCTATTCTTTTTCATAGTCTGGGAAATAAAGGGAATAGTACGAGAATACGTGTTTTATTTAATGTATTCAACCACAGACGGTGCTGGTTCTTTTTCAGTGTAAGCTATCCAGTATTTTATCTCTCTCGTGTAACTTTCTGTTTGTTGATGGTAATAGGTTACTGATTTAACTGGCACATCAAACACATTTACTTGCTTCACCTCAGGATCATCAGGTTTTATAAGATATACATATCTCGAATCTTCATATTGCAAAATGGTAGCGTCACCAGATCCAGCAATCCACTTTAACGTACCATTATTATTTTTTATTATAGCTAAATCCAATCCTCCATTGAAATTGACAGTAACACTGTAAATATAATCATCAATTATATCAAGGTCAATTATTTCTTCATATTTAAATTCATTTTCATCCATTAAATTCTCTAGTTGTTCTTGAAAGGAGGAGTTTTCTTGGCTTTTGTTCTTCTTCGCTGTTTCTGCCTCCTCTTGTTCATTAGAACACCCCACTAAAAACATGAACAGACATAAAATAAAGAATAATTTTCTCAATTTAAATCGCCTCCTGTATTTAATAACGTATAAAAAAAGAAAACGTTTCAGTAATAATTTTTAGTAAGATTATACATACTTTAAAACTGATGAAGGCGTCTAATTTGATTTTTATCCCGCATATAACTGGCAGTAAGCCCCACTTCAAGCAATAAGGTGAAGGCCAATATGGAAAAGAGTGGGGTCGACTGCCAGTAAATGTCCGATTGGTTCACCTAACAATCAGTGGGTTGATAAACCCTCCCCACTGATTGAAGTTTCACTTGATATTCTTACTTCTGCAGGTTTTTCTATAAATATTAAATCTCATTCATTTTCTGTTCATTCCTTTTTGATTATTTTCGTCATCAATATGTTTGGATGCACATGGAGAAAGTCGTAGAAGCTGGAAAACCTCGAAAAAAACCAATTTCTAATAGTAACTGTGATATGGAATGGCAACAAGAACTATGTAAAAGGTTGATTTAATGGAACAAGAATTTAATTCAATATATTTTTAGTTTTTCCTTCAAATGTAATGAATTACTTAAAAGTATAAAAAAAACGATTCCTGATAATCTCAAGAATCGCATTATATCCATATTTATATCTGATGCTGGTGAGAGGATTCGAACCTCCGACCCCTTCATTACGAGTGAAGTGCACTACCAGCTGTGCTACACCAGCAAATTCATAATGAATATGATACTACCATTTCTATTTTTCTTCAAGTCTCTTGCTTATCCTATGTTTTTTCCTTTAACCAGAAAAAACTTTACTGGACTTACCTATCGATAAGAACTATAAAACATGTAAAGGAATAGAGTGATGTTTACGATTAATAATCTGATTAATGATTTTTAACTATGAGAAAAACATATTCAATTATAGGGAGAAATTTTTAATGGGGCTGGGACAAAACACAACTTCTTTACTCAAAATACGAATAATCTTTTCATCTCATATGACTAGCAGTAATACCCCCACTTCAAGCAATAAGTGAAACCAATATGGATAAGTATCGGATCGACTGCCAGTAAAAGTCCGATTGGTTCCAAGGCCTTTGGGTCATACCCTTGTGGTACTAACCATCCGCGGAGATAACAAAACTCCCACGGATTGGGTGTTCCCACTGGATAAGGAAGGCTCCGGTAGCGATACATCGCAAGCAGAAAAAGCGTTCTTCATTTTCAAGGAGAGTCTCGCATATTTCAGGTACTAGATGAATGTATTTTGATCAAAAAACGAACAATAATTAATTCGATTGTTCGCTTTTGTTGTTTCTTCATTACTTTTATTCCAATTCCTTCATGTAAATTAGTTCTTTTGGTAACTTAAATGCTCATTTCGTATATCGGCAGCAGCCTCAACCATTATTTTTAAGGCTCCAATGGTCTCTTCCTCATTTCTTGTTTTTAATCCACAGTCGGGATTTATCCAGAATTGCTTTGGAGGAATGGTCTGTAATGCACGATTAATATTCTGTATAATCTCCGACTTTGCAGGTATTCGGGGACTATGTATATCATATACACCGAGTCCAATTTCTTTTTCGTACGTATTCTCTTCAAACGTAGTTACCATCTCCCCATGACTTCTTGATGTTTCAATAGAAATGACATCTGCATCTAATGCATCAATGGTTTCATAGATATCATGGAATTCTGAATAGCACATATGCGTATGAATTTGTGTGCTATCTTTCACAGCTGAAGTTGCTAAGCCGAAAGCATAAACTGCTGCTTCTAAATAATCTTCCCATTTCCTTTCATCTAACGGTAACCCTTCACGTAAGGCAGGCTCATCTACTTGAATAATTTGAATACCATTTTCTTCAAGTGCTTCAAGCTCTTTTCGCAGTGCCAGAGCTATCTGGTTTTGTATCGTAAAACGTGGAGCGTCATCATGGACAAAGGACCAATTTAAAATAGTGACAGGTCCAGTTAGCATTCCTTTCACTGGCTTTTCTGTTAACGATTGTGCATATACACTTTCCTTAACTGTCATTGCCTTATTAAAGGATACATCACCAAAAATCAAAGGTGGTTTTACACAACGGGAACCGTACGATTGCACCCAACCAAATGCTGTGACCTCAAAACCATTTAGTTTTTCACCAAAGTATTCAACCATGTCAGTTCGTTCAAACTCGCCATGAACTAGAACGTCAAGCTCAAGCTCCTCTTGAATAGTAATCCATTTATCGATGTTATCTTTTATAAATTGCTCGTATTTTTCATTAGATATTTCCCCTTTGCGCCACTTTGTTCTTGTTTTTCTTACTACTGGGGTTTGTGGTAAGCTCCCAATTGTCGTCGTTGGTAATAATGGAAGTTTTAATTCGTGTTGCTGCTTTTTAATCCTCTGATTGAACGGTAATGGCCGCTTTGCATCGGAAGTATCTAGGCTCTGAAGCTCTTTTCTAACTTGGTCATTTGTTCGCAATGCTGAACTATTAAAGCGCGCAAGCTGTTCTTGGTTCGTTTTTATTTTAGTGGCAATACTATGCTCTCCATCGTTGCAGCCCTTTGTAAGTGTAGTAATGTCTTCAAGCTTTTCGTCAGCAAAGGATAAGCCAGCTTTTATATCTGGATTTAAATCCACTTCTAGCTTTTTCGTTACCGGTACATGTAATAAGGAAGAGGAAGGCTGTAAAATAATATCTTGAATAGTCGTAATTGATTTTATTTCTTCAATAATAGAAAGCTTATCTGCTATGTTTTCTTGCCAAACGTTTCGACCATTAATAATACCAGCAGCTAATACTTTATCTTTAGGAAAACCAAACTGCTTAATTAGTTGTAAGCTATCACCATGAACAAAGTCAAGACCGATTGCTGCAACAGGGAATTCAATAATAGATTCATAATTGATCACATGTTCAAAGTATGTCTGTAAAATGAGTTTTAGTTTTGGTGCTGCTTCGCAGAATTGCGTATAGACTTTTTTTGCTTTTTGAATCACTGCATCATCTAATTTGGTTCCAAAGATAGGCTCGTCTATCTGGACCCATGTAGCTCCTGCTGATTCTAATTCCTCCAATATTTGCAGATACAATGGAACAAACACATCCAGTAATTCATCGAATTCTTCCTCTTTATACCCCTTTGCTAAGCTTAAATATGTGATTGGGCCTAAGATTACAGGTTTACCGTCGATACCTAATTCTTCTTTTGCTTCCTTATAAAAAGCAAGTGGACGATTTTCTGTTAGTATAGGCTGTGCATGTTCCAATTCGGGAACAATATAATGATAGTTCGTATTAAACCACTTGGTGATTTCTGAAGCAACAGCATCTTTAGTTCCACGGGCAATAGCAAAATAGGTTTCTAAATCAACCTTTCCACCATTGTAAGAAAAACGTTCTGGAATAACACCGAACATTGCTGATGTGTCAAGCACATGATCATAGAAAGAGAAGTCACCAACTGGTATTAGATCAATGCCAAGCTCCTGTTGCTTTTTCAAATTTTTTAACCTGATTTTATCTGTTTCTTTAATTAATTGTTCTTTTGTAATTTCTTCCTTCCAAAAGCTTTCCAGCGCTCGTTTCCATTCTCTTTTTTCTCCAATTCTTGGGTAACCTAAGTTAGAGCTAATTGCAGTAAATGTCATTCTTTTTCCTCCTGTAATTTGTATTTTGGTTATATTCGTTTCATCATTGATGAATGGTTTATCTCTAAAGATTTATGGATATAGTTTACTAATTGTATACTGATGTCATAACGCATAAATGGGGTTACTAAATAGATGCCTTGGAAATGTGTTAGCGCAGTATCAAGCAATTCCTTTGCAATCTCAATTCCTTGCTTGATGGACTGTTGCTTATCTACTGCTACGTTTTTCATTCGTTGCCGAATAATTTCTGGCATTTTAATTCCTGGTACTTCATTGTGCAGGAATTCTGCATTTTTGGTTGATGTCAATGGCATAATGCCTACATATATTGGCTTATCTATATGCTGTGTTTCTTCGGCAAGCTCGATAATTTTTTCTTTACTGTATATTGGTTGTGTTAGAAAGTAATCAGCACCTCGATCTATTTTTCTTTCCATTCTCTTAACAGCTTTATCTAGTCTTGCAACATTGGGATTAAAGGCCGCACCAACTTGAAACTTAGTAGGTTGTCTAAGTGATTTACCAGAGAATGACAAACCTTGATTAAATTGTTTTATGAGTTTAATTAAGTCAAGTGATGTTAGGTCGAAAACCGATGTTGCCCCAGGGAAATCTCCTATTTTAGTAGGGTCTCCAGTAATGGCTAGGATTTCATTGATCTCAAGTGCATGTAATCCCATTAGATGTGATTGCAATCCGATTAAATTGCGATCTCTACAAGTTAAATGCACGAGTGGTTTGATACCGATTTCCTGTTTGATTTTTGCAGCGATTGCTATATTGCTGATTCTAGGTGTTGCCAATGAATTGTCAGCAAGTGTAATTGCATCAATACCTGCTTTATCTAAAGCTCTAATCCCTTCCAAATACTCCTCCGTATCTAAGTGTTTCGGTGCGTCGAATTCAACGATAATAGAATGTCTTTGCTTTACCATATCTATTAAGCGGGGCTCTTTATCTATTGGACTATTACGAATTTCAATCGGTTCTGCTTTAGGAATTACTTCTTTTTCCTGTAACGGCTCTAAATCTTTAACGCCCTCTGCAATTGCTTGAATATGGGCGGGAGTTGTTCCACAACATCCTCCAAGAAGCCTTACCCCTTCATTACGAAAATCTTTGGCACAGCTTTTAAAATAATCTGGCTCATTTTCATAGATAAGTTTTCCGTCACGATATGCAGGAAGACTAGCATTTGGATAAGCTGCAAGAAATGACCTTTCTAGTAAAGGGACCTCCTTTAAAGAATCAAGCATATGAAATGGACCTAAGCGGCAATTAATTCCGACAATATCTGCTCCTGTGTTTTGTAACCGTTGTAATGCCTCTGGTAAAGGGATGCCGTTTTGTAGTATACCTGCCTCATGCATGGATACATTCGCTATAATTGGTAGCGCTGTCTCTTCTCTAGCTATTTCAAGTACAGTTGTCAACTCTTCTAGATCGTAGTAGGTTTCTAAGATTAGACCGTCTACCCCCTCCAATAGTAAACAATATAACTGTTCTCTAAAGCTTCTCTTAATTTCATCATTCGTGGCTTGAAGTGTTTGTGTACCATGTATACCACCAATCGTTCCAAGCACAAATACATCCTCACTAGCCGTTTGCTTTGCTATTTTTATAGCGGCTGTATTGATTTTTTTTACTTGATCCTCTAATCCATATCTGGCGAGCTTAATATAATTGGCACCATACGTATTTGTTTGAATTAAATCAGCACCAGCATGAATATATGCTTGGTGAATTTGTGCAATTTGTTCTTCTAATGTAAGATTTAATTCTTCAAAGCAGTGATCCACTCCATAGGAATAAAGTAAAGACCCCATTGCACCATCACCAATAAGGATTCTTCTATCTAATTCAGTTAATAAATCCATCTCTCATCACACTCCTTTCCAATTTTTATTTAAAAAAAGACACCCTACTAATACGAAGAATATATTCTTCTTCAAGTGGGTGCCTTTAGTCGTCTAATCAGCATAAGCGAAAGTTATTTAAGTAGCTTTACTTCGACTTTGCAAATATGGCCATTGGTGTTCCAATAAGCGCAACATACGAACAAAGTGGAGTAATAATGAAAGAAGTGAAAGAATTATTTTCCTATCACTTTCTCTTTACTTTTGGTTTTAATGGATAGCGTTTTTTCTCCGTTGTGTCAATTTGTGTAACCTCTCCTTCATGAACCGTAATTACTAATGATCCAAACTCGACCCTTTGAATTGCTGAAATAATATCGTTTATTTTCGTATCATCGATCTGTGCCATCTGATCCCTCCTTTTAAATCACCAAAATAGTTAGAGAAAAAAATAAAAACCTCTTTTCAGATTGAAAGAGGTTTGATTGGCTTATACATTACAGTTCCCATCTTTCAAACAACTTTCGTTTGCTGGATTTAGCACCGTATTACTCTTTTTGAATGAGTATGGTTGCCGCAGGATCAATGGACCAGTTTCCTCCCCTGACTCTCGATAGGTAAATTATGAAGTTTTGATTGTACTCATTATCTTAGAAAGTAAATAGACTGTCAAGAGAAAATTTTAAAAAATTATTACATTTCAAAAATACGATAGCTAAGTGGCTGTATTATTAATGGATCGGTTTTAGAATCCAATGCTTTCCTGATCATTCCTTGTTTTGATAGGAACCATTCACTAATAGATTTAGTCTCGTCCATGATAGAATGGATGCTAAGCTTTGTTTTCATTTTTCCTGCGTGTAAAATAAAAACTAGGCGCCTATTTATATTCCTTTTTTCATAGCAAATAAGATTTGCTTCATTATCATCATAAATAAATCTGAAATTACCATAATTGCCAAAAAGGGGATCTGTTTTTCGCAATGTGATGAGTGTTTGAATGAATTGAAATAGTTCAAGATTTTGCCTGTTGGTGTTCCATTCCATACATGAGCGACATCCAGGATCTTCACCACCTTGCATGCCAATTTCATCACCGTAATAAATGCAGGGTGTTCCCGCAAATGATAGTTGAAATAAATACATTAATTTTACTTTTTCTACATTACCATTTGCTAATGTTAACACGCGAGGCGTGTCATGACTATCCAAGAGATTAAAGGCTACTTCATTAATATTTCGTGGGTACATATGCAGTAATGTTGAAATTGACGCTGTAAAGTCAGATGCTTTTATTTCATTTTTGCCAAAAAAATCAATGACACTGTTTGTAAATGGATAATTCATAACTGCATCAAATTGGTCTCCATGTAGCCAAGGCATTGAATCATGCCAAATCTCACCTAAAATATAGGCATCTGGTTTGGCCTCTTTAACTGTACGACGGAAGTCTCTCCAGAAAGAATGGTCAATTTCATTAGCAACGTCTAAGCGCCAGCCATCAATGTCGAATTCCTTAATCCAATAACGAGCCACTTGTAATAAATAATTTCGTACTGCAGCGTTTTCTGTATTTAATTTGGGCATTGTCGATACAAAAGCAAACGTATCGTAATTTGGTACTGGTTCCGTACGGATAGGAAAATCTTTTATATGAAACCAATCCGTATAACTTGATTGCTCCTGTTTTTCTAGTACATCCTGGAACGGAGGAAAGTAAAATCCACTATGATTAAAGACAGCATCGAGCATTATTTTTATTCCACGCTGATGACATTTTTTAACCAATTCACGAAACAGCTTCTTGTCTCCAAATTGTGGATCAATTTCCATGTAATCTATCGTATCGTACTTATGATTTGAGTGCGCTTTAAAAATCGGTGTCAAGTATATTCCATTAATTCCTAATGCTTCTAAATAGTCAAGGTGGTTAATTATTCCTTGGAAATCTCCTCCAAAAAAATTAGTGGGGCTAGGGCAGGTTGAATTCCAAGGTAAACTTCCCTTAGGATTTAATTTCTCATTATCATTTGCAAAACGTTCAGGGAATATCTGGTACCATATTGTTTTCTTAACCCAGTCAGGTGGGTTGAAAACATCTGTTTTGTTCAAGTATGGAAAACAAAAATAATGAGCTATGTCTTTAGGAGGATGTGTAAAAAATCCTCCCTCACTGTAAATATAGGATTCTTCATCGTCAGAACAAATGAAAGCATAACGCATTCTTCGGAATGTAGGTTTTACTTGTGTAAACCAAAAATCATGGAAATGAGTAGAGCCTGATTTTTCCATCGGTTTTATGGTTGTCTGCCATTGACCATCTATCCAATCATAAGGATCACCATGGATAAGATCAATGGATTGTATATCACTCTTTTTTGTTTGCAAGAAAATATGTAATGTATCACAGTCATATGCATAGGCGAAATTATTTTTTGGTCGGTGATAGATAGCTTCTTTGTGCATTTTTCTCCTCCTTTGTACAATCGTTTGCGCTATTTTAAAAATAAGACGAAAATTTAAGGAATGTTTATCCCATATATAACTGACGATAAGACCACACTTCAACCAATAAAATGAAAACAATATAGGGAAGCGGGGGATAAACAAAACCCCAACAGGTTGAAGATTCACTTTATCGATTATCTTAACATTATTTATTTAATAATGTAAGCGCTATATTATTAGAAGAGTAAATAATATGAAGTTTCTAAATTTCAGTTGTGTTTTTAAAGAGAATCTGTATAATTAATATACAAAGATTGCGCAAACGTTTTCATTAAAAATGCAATCTTTCAAATTAATAAATTTAGGAGGAGTACAGGGTGAAAAAAAGCTTCATTTATTTATTTGTATTGGTAGTAGTGGCTGGGATTCTAGTCGCTTGTGGACCAGATCAACCAAAGGAAGACTCTAGCAACGATGGGAAAGCCGCAGAGAATGAAATGCCGGAAAAACCAGATTCTCTGAAACTTTGGGTGAATGCAGAGGAAAAACAACAAGAAGCAGTTAAGCAAATTACGAAAAATTATACGGAAGAAACAGGTATTAAAGTAGACATGGTTCCAGTGGATATGTTGGAGCAGGTTGAAAAACTGGACGTGGAAGGACCTGCTGGGAACGGACCTGATATCATTTTTCAACCACATGATAGAATTGGTGATTTAGTACTTAGGGGATTAGTAGAACCAGTCAATTTCGGAAATAAAGAAAGCGATTACACCGATACCGCTTTACAAGCTGTACAGTATGAAGATAACTATTGGGGATATCCTGCCGTCATTGAGACGTATGCAATGTTCTATAATAAATCGTTAGTAGAACAGACACCGGAAACAATGCAAGATATTATGTCAATTGCGGAGAGAGATACAGATACAAGTAGTGATGAATTTGGATTCTTAATGGAAGCAGCTAACTTCTATTTTGTTTATCCTTTCTTTTCTGGAAATGGAGCATATGTTTTTAGGAATGAAGCTGGTAACTATGATATTTCAGATATTGGATTAGCTAATGAAGGATCTGTAAAAGGAGGGGAACTTGTACAAAAATGGTTTGATAATAACTATATTCCTCAAGATCTGACTCCAGATATTATGAATGGTTTATTCCAAGAAGGAAAAGTTTCAACTGTTATCAATGGACCTTGGATGGTACGAGAATACTCGGAAGCTTTAGGTGATGACCTGGGTGCAGCTCCATTACCTGTTTTAGAGAATGGAGAAAATCCGAAGTCATTTGTAGGAGTTAAATCCTATATGTTGTCTTATTATTCCGAGAATAAGGAGTGGGCAGAGCACTTAATGGCTTATATTACCAACTATGAAAATTCGATGATTTATTACGATGTTGCTGGAGAGATTCCTGCTCGTGATGATGCGATGGAAGATCCAGTAATTGCGGATGATTCGATCTTTTCAGCATTTGCGGAACAAACGCAGTATGGTGAACCTATGCCAAGTGTTCCTGCTATGCAGCAAGTTTGGGACCCAATTAATGATGCATTAAATTTTATCTCTAAAGGGGAACCAGTGAAAGATGTCTTGGATGAAGCCGTTGAAACGATTCAGGGGCAGATAGACGCATCTGGAGCAAATTAGGCACAAGACGCTGGGACATAACAAAAATGGACTAAAAACGAACAATAAAGGGAAAATTTAATCAGTAAGGGTTTTGTGTATCCCCCACTGATGGTTAGTACCACAAGGGTACGACCTAAAGGCCCTAGAACCAATCGGACATTTACTGGCAGTTGATTTCCCACTTAATCCATATTGGTTTCACATTATTGCTTGAAGTAAGGGACTTACTGCCAGTTATATGCGGGATAAACCACGCCAGCTTCTGAAACATACGTAGACTTCCACGGTAAGAAAGGCATCACAATGTATTAGCTTGAGAAGTCTCATCAGTTGTCCGCACAAAGCGAAGTGTTTTCGAAGAGCTTCGTTGTACGAACCATCATTTTTTTTATTGGGTCAAAACACTTTTGTCCCAGCCTCAAGATTTTTAGAGTTACCAAGTGATTTGTGAAATATAGGAGGAGACTGGAATGGCAACAAATGATAGTAGTAGCGGTACCTGGATAAAAAAACCTCGTAATATTGCTACGATTTTATCCATTATTCCAGGATTAGGGCAATTATATAATCGTCGTTTTCTGAAAAGTATTATCTTTTTGATTGTGACGGTATCATTCTTGGTTACAACATGGCATTATATTGATATTGGAATATGGGGATTATTCACTTTGGGAACAATTCCTCGAGATCATCATTCTATTCAACTACTAATACAAGGGTTAATTTCACTAATTATTTTAGGATTTGGAATTGCTATCTATGCTTTCAATTTGAAAGATGCTAGATCAGATGCAATAGCTAGGGAGAATAATAGACCAAATCCGACTTTAATTCAAGGCGTAGCAGCCTTTTATAACAATGGCTTCCCATACTTTATGATTCTTCCTGGTTTACTATTGCTTTTATTTATCGTGGTAGTACCGTTATTGTTTATGTTGGCATTAGCATTTACTGATTATAATCAATACAATGCTCCACCACGACACTTATTAAGCTGGATTGGCTTTGATAATTTTGTGGATTTAGCTAATGTAGGTATTTGGAAAGATACATTCTTAAGTGTATTCACTTGGACAGTAGTTTGGACAGTAGTGGCTACAACTTTCCAAATTATTTTAGGATTGTTTTTAGCATTACTCGTTAATGACAAGCGAATTAAATATAAGCGAACGATTCGAACGATTTTAATTCTACCGTGGGCAGTACCAGCATTTGTATCGATTCTAATTTTTTCTGCCTTATTTAACCCGACTTTTGGTGCCATTAATCGAGATATCTTAAGTCAATTTGAAATCATGATTCCTTGGCTTTCGGATCCATTCTGGGCAAAGATAGCATTAATTATGATTCAAACCTGGCTTGGTTTTCCGTTTGTATTTGCTTTATTTACAGGAGTGCTTCAAAGCGTGCCTCAAGACATGTATGAAGCGGCTGACGTAGATGGCGGAACTCGGTGGCAAAAGTTTCGTCACATTACATTGCCTCATGTACTATTCGCAACAGCACCGTTATTAATCATGCAATATGCAGGAAACTTTAATAACTTTAACATTATTTATTTATTCAATGAAGGGAATCCAGCTGTTCGTGGTCAAAATGCAGGAGGGACGGATATACTGATTTCTTGGGTCTATAAACTTACATTTGAAACAAATAATTACAATATGGCTGCTGCAATTACAATTATAATGGGAATCATTATTTCTGCATTTGCGTTTTTCCAGTTTAGAAAAACGGCATCCTTTAAAGAGGAGGGACGTTATTAATGGCTATGTCACCAAAGAAAAAATCGAAAGTAGAGGTAGCACTCATTTATGTATTTTTTCTTATGATGTTCGTAATTATTGGTTATCCTTTATTTTGGGCATTAATGATGAGTCTCAACCCAGGCTCAAATATGTTGGTCACGGATTTATTTCCTGAATCTCCAACATTAGAACATTATAAATGGTTATTTACTGACCCGAATAGTGACTATATCATTTGGTATAAAAACAGTCTATATGTCGCGATAGTTAATGCGGTCGGTTCGGTCATTATTACTTCGTTAATAGCATATGTATTTTCACGATATACATTTTTGGGAAGAAAATATGGGTTATATATGTTTTTGCTTTTACAAATGTTTCCTGCATTAATGGGGATGGTAGCACTTTATATTTTGTTAAACACAATTGGTTTGACCGATTCGTTATATGGGCTTATGTTAATATATCTTGGAGGACAAATACCATTTAATGCGTGGTTAGTAAAAGGTTATTTTGATACGATTCCTAAGGAGTTGGATGAAGCTGCAAAAATAGATGGAGCAGGACATTTAAGGATATTCTGGACAGTTATGTTGCCATTAGCTAAGCCGATTCTTGCAGTAGTAGCTTTGTTTAACTTTATGGCACCTTTTATGGACTTTTTATTGCCACGTATCGTATTAACTAGTCCAGAAAAGTATACATTAGCTTTAGGCTTATATAATTTTATTAATGATCAATTTTCCACTAATTTCACTCGTTTTGCTGCTGGTTCAATACTGATAGCTGTACCAATTGCATTCGTATTTTTACTTTTACAGCGATATTTAATTTCTGGACTAACCTCTGGGGCTACCAAAGGGTAGGTTAAAGAAATTTAATTTCATCCACAATATGTAATTAGTTTGTTATAATAAGTTAAATAAACTAGCTACGCTACTATTAATGCATTTTTAAAAGTAAACGGAGACAGAGGGTGTGTGAATACTGTGGTAACAATTAAAGATGTGGCTAAAGTAACAGGTGTATCACCTTCGACTGTTTCTAGGGTAATTGCTGATAATCCACGAATTAGTCCTGATACAAAAAAGAAGGTAAGAAAAGCGATGAAGGAATTAGGCTATCATCCTAATGTTAATGCTCGCAACTTGGTTGCTAAGTCTACGAAAGCAATAGGGGTAGTCATGCCTTCCTCTGCTGATAAAGCACTACAGAATCCTTTTTTTCCGGAAGTTCTTCGGGGAATTGGTTCAATCACTCATCAAATGCAATATTCAATGACACTTTCCAGCGGTGAAACAGAGGATGAAAATTTTGCTGAGGTAGAACGAATGGTGTATGGCAGTTATGTCGACGGGATCATATTGCTATATTCGCGTGTAAACGATCGAATTATGAGTTTTTTACGAGAAAAGCGCTTTCCCTTTGTAATCGTAGGAAAGCCATATGAGCATATTAATGAAATTACGCATGTAGATAATGATAATTTCACAGCGGGAAAAGAAATTACTGCACATCTCATAAATGAAGGACATGAGCGAATCGCATTTATCGGTGGATCGAGAGATTTATTTGTAACGAGAGATCGAGAAGCTGGATATGGGAATGCGTTACTAGAAGCAAACCTAGCTGTTCGAAAGGATTACTTAATCCATACGGAATTTCTTAAATCTGGTGGAAGAGAAGCCGTTGCTAAGTTATTATCACTTGAGGTACGACCGACTGGTATTGTCGTTAGTGATGATTTAATGAGTCTCGGTGTATTAAGTACTTTGGAAGAACTAGGGCTGCAGGTTCCAAGAGATATTTCATTAGTAAGCTTTAACAATGTATATTTATCGGAAATGACAAGCCCAGCGTTAACCACTGTCGATATTCAAATATATCAACTAGGTGCACAGTCTGCAAAAGCGCTAATCGAAAAAACGAAGTCAAAAGATGAACCAGAAAAAAGAATAATAATTCCTCATCAGATTATTTATAGAGATTCTGTAGGAAGTATATAGAAGAAAACATGCCTGAATCGAAATATACGTTTCTTTTCAAGCATGTTTCTATTTTCACGATTAATTATTAAATTGCGGTAAATAATGTTTATGTGCTGCTAATAATTCTTCCATTATTTGTTTAGCTTTTAGATCACTCGTAACCAATGGATTTATACAAAGCGCTAGCAATGCTTTTTGAGATGAGCCAGATATTGCAGCATCAATAGCAGCAAGCTCAAATGACTTTATTTGTTGAATAAGTCCATTTATTGAAGGAGGCAGTGCACCTACTGTTAGCGGAATCGGTCCATTCTTAGTAACGACACAATTGACTTCAACAACCGTATCATTAGGTAGATTGGAAATGGCTCCATTGTTTATAACGTTTAAGGTTTGAATATCCCCTTTGTCGTTATGAATGGAGGAAATAAGGTCGCATGCTACATTACTATAATAAGCACCGCCTCGTTGTTCAAGCTGTGGTGGCTTGATATTTAGGCTTGTATCTTTATATAGTTCGAATAATTGATTTTCCAACTCCTTTACCACCTCGGCTCTTGTTTTGCCTTGACGGTATTCCTCTAACTCTTTTTCTAGGATTTCTCCAGTTTTATAATAATATCTGTGATATGGGGACGGGATCATTCCTAGTCCTTTTAGAAATTCTTCTTCCCATGGTATTGGTGTAATATTTTTCATCGATAATTGATTTTCTGGATTAGCTAGTAATGCAATCACTTCTTGCAACCTCGATTTTCCATTCACATGTACGTCCATTCCGTATGACATATGATTTAGGCCAGCAAATGTAATGTGAATGTCGTCAACTGGTACATCTAACAGCTTGGCAATGGTTATTTTCATATTAATAGGTACATTACATACGCCAACAACTTTACGATGGCTGCTATGTTTTAATAATGCTTCCGTAACAATTCCAGCTGGATTAGTAAAATTAATTAACCAAGCGTCTGGACATAGTTCCTGCATATCAGCCGCAATATCCATTAGTACCGGTACCGTTCTTAAAGCCTTAAATAGCCCCCCAGCTCCGTTGGTTTCTTGTCCGATCATACCGTGTTTTATTGGAATTCTTTCATCATTTATTCTAGCATCAAGTTGACCTACACGAATTTGGGTAGTTACAAAGTCCGCATTCTTCAATGCTTCTATCCTATCTAACGTTAAATGGATTTTCATGGGAATATTAGCCTTTGCAACCATACGTTTAGCTAAATTTCCAACAATTTCAAGTTTTTCTTTCCCAGCTTCTATATCTACTAGCCATAGTTCGCTAACAGGTAATTCCTTATAGCGATTAATTAAACCTTCGACAAATTCAGGCGTATAGCTCGACCCGCCGCCAATGGTTACCAGCTTCAATCCTTTAGTATCCAAATATATCTCCTCCGAAAACAAATATTATTAAACCACTAGAAACGAGACCAACAATAATTGATAGAATTACTCTCTTTTTAAATAATGGCTTATCTGTAGATGTTGCATCTATCTTTGTTAATACGAGAATACTACCAATGGACGATGAGACAGCACAGGCAATAAAGTAACTAACGAGCTTTGATAGCCCAAGCTGCATGAAAGGTGTAGGTAAAACGAGCAGTCCGATAAGTAGGAAAAGCATAAATATAAAAACACCTTTGAAGCTAATTCTTGGAACAATTCTATTGGAATTTATCATACAAGTAACCTCCTAATAGAAAAGGGGAATCAAGAGATTCCCTTTTCTTCAGTATGTGTCTCGCTATCTCCATGCTCCAGTGCCAACATTTTCTTATCATACATTTTAAAGAAGGGTAAATAAATTAAAGCTGAAATAGCAATATTAACAAAGACTAAAACGACAGCTTTCCAGTCCCCGCCGGTTGACAAATAGGCACCAATTGGAGCTGGCAGTGTCCATGGTGGCATGATATGAGTCGGTGTTACTAATCCAATGGACGTTACAATATAAGAAAGTGTTGCAGTAACCAGTGGTGTGATAATAAATGGTATTATTAGCAATGGGTTTAGTACAATTGGTGCACCAAATATAACGGGCTCATTGATATTAAATACACTCGGGGTAATAGTCGTTCTTCCTAGACTCTTCATATATTTTGATTTCGCAAAGAATAACATGACTAGTACTAACCCTAATGTCGCCCCAGATCCACCTATCCAAATAAACCATTGGAAAAATGTTTCTGGGGCGATATGCGGAATCGTCTCTGCACCATCAGCAACAGCCTCCGAATTATTGACTAGATAAACCTCCCATAGAGGTCTTGCAACAGAACCTACAACAGAAACACCATGAATACCAAAGGACCAAAAGAATGTTATTAAAAACACCGGTACTAATACACCAACTAAACTATCTCCAGCTGTTACAAGCGGAGCTGCTAGCTTGTCCACTAAGTGATGTAAATTCACTCCCATAACTACCGTAATGATTGACATTAGAATAATTACAATTGCTACGGGAATTAGCGCCTCAAAGGATCGTGATACAGAAGATGGTACTTGTTCAGGTAATCGAATCGTAACATTTTTCTGTTTACAGACTCTAAATATTTCTACAGAGATAATGGAAACAATAATCGTTACAAATAAACCATGTCCTCCCAAGTACTGCATTGGTAACACAAATCCTAATTCGTCAACAACGGAAGGTGTAATAGTTAATAATAAAGCAGCTACTGCAATTTGTGCTCCAGATAATGGGTCAACCTTATAAGATTTGGCAAGATTATAACCAATACCAAATGCTATGTATAATGACATGATGAACATCGTCATTCGGTAAGGTATTAGGATTTCTGCTGCGTGTTCGGTTGCCCACTTAGTGATTGCCCAACTCTCTGGAAGTGGTGGGAATGCAAAAATTAAAAAGAAAGAACCAACAATAATAAATGGCAGTGAAGAAATTACACCATCGCGAATAGCGAGTAAATGTCTCTGCTCAGATAAACGAGCCATTGGTGCAGAAAGTTTATTTTCCATAAAATCTACAAACTTACTCAACATAGCTCCCCCCTTGTATAGTTACTTTTTTAGTTCGTTTAATGTTTTAAATAATAAAGGTCCTCCTAATGGAGTATAAGCTTGTGGAGGAATTGGTCCACAAGGAACATTGTGCTCATCTGCATGTTTTTTTACTTGATTAAAACGGTGTTTAATTTGTGGGGCAACCATGCAGACGTCCCATCCTTTTTTAAGTTCTTCCTCAACTTCGTTTGTGCCAATAGCATGTACTTCCATCTCTTGTCCATGCTTCTTTGCCTCGTTCTTTAAGGCATTGACAACAATTGCACTTGACATTCCACCTGAGCATACAAACAGTACCTTCAAACTCTTCACCTCCTTAAGTTTTTCATTTTGTAGATTGTGAGATTTGTTTTGTCAAATTGTAGTTATTTGACGAAAAATGTTGAAAAGGTTTTCACTTGACCACATTATATAGTAATTAAAAAATAAATTCAATATTAATATAAAACTTTAAAATTTTATTTCATTTTATGTTATCTTAGTATATAGAAGACTTTTCAAGGAGGAATAAAATTGAATATGGAAACAGAGATCTTTTCAATAATTTCACATGGTGGCGATGCAAAATCAATTGCTTATGAAGCTTTAGAGCTTGCTCATGATAATAAATTTGATGAGGCCGAACAGAAAATAAAAGAAGCTAACGATGCTCTTACCAAAGCACATAATACACAAACCCGTCTAATTCAGGATGAAATTAATGGGAAATCTGTAACTATGTCATTATTAATGGTTCACGCACAGGATCATTTAATGACATCTATTAGTGAAATATCATTAATCGAACAAATGATTAAAATGTTAAAGCGTATTTATAAACTAGAATCAAAATAATAGAATGAGGTGACGTTATGAGTAAGTTAGGTATTTCCATCTATCCCAATCATTCTCAAGTAGAGGAAGATAAGCAATATATTAAATTAGCAAATCAATATGGGTTCGATCGTATATTTACTTGTTTACTTTCAATGGAGGGAAATTCCGAGGAAATTATTGCTAACTTTAAAGAGACGATTCAATTTGCAAAAAAACTAGGGATGGAAGTTATTTGTGATATTAATCCGCGAGTTTTTTCGGAACTAAATATTTCCTACCATGAACTATCTTTTTTCCATGAGCTTGGAGTTGATGGCATTCGATTAGATTTAGGATTTACTGGAAATGAAGAGGCACTAATGACATTCAACCCATTTCATTTAAATATAGAAATAAATATGAGTAACGCTACTAATTATCTAGATAATATTATGAGTTATCGTCCGAATCAGAAGCGATTAATAGGATGTCATAATTTTTACCCGCATAGGTATTCAGGTCTTTCCTACGATTTCTTTTTGAAGTGTAGTAAGAAGTTTAAACAGTATGGTCTGAGAACGGCAGCATTTGTATCTTCGCAAGCTGCTAGTTTTGGCCCATGGCCAATAATGGAAGGACTTCCAACATTAGAAATGCATCGGACGCTACCGATAGATGTACAAGCAAAACATCTATATGCTACTAATTTAATTGATGACGTCATCATAAGTAATGCGTATGCATCTGAAGCGGAATTGAAACAATTAAGTAGTATCGATAAAGAAAAATTAGTGTTTACAGTTGACGTTGAACAAAGTACAACGGAGCTTGAACGCCAAATCTTGTTTACGGAGCCACATTTTTATCGTGGTGATGTGTCCGAATACATGATTCGCTCCACACAAAGTAGAGTTAAATTCAAAGGAGAATCATTCCCTGTTCATCATACAAGAGATATTAAACGTGGCGATATTATTATAGAAAATGATCTGTATAAACAATATGCTGGAGAATTACAAATCGCATTAAAGGATATGGAAAACTCTGGTAAAACAAATGTAGTTGGTAAAATTCGTGAAGAGGAACAATTTCTAATTGATTACCTTCAACCATGGGACAAATTTGGCTTTAAGGAAAACAGAAAATAGAATTAATAAATATAAAATTTGTAATGACAATTACATGAGTTAGCAATACGTGAATAGTAAAAATAAGTGCATAAAACTTGAATAAATTCTATAAAGTTAATATAGTACCACATTTGCTAGATAATAATTGGGGGAGAGGTTAAGAAGATGAATTTAGATGAAATGTCTATTAGTAAGATTATGACTTATATGAATCAAGAAGATAAAACAGTTCCTTATACTGTTGAAAAGGCATTTCCACAAATTGAACCAGTAATTACAAAAGTAGTAGAAACCATACAAAATGGTGGCAAGGTTGTTTATATGGGGTCTGGAACTAGCGGTAGATTAGGGGTACTTGATGCATCTGAATGTCCACCTACTTTTGGTGTAAGTCCAAATCTGTTTACAGGGTTAATTGCTGGTGGAGATACAGCGATTAGGAATGCGGTAGAGAATGCAGAAGATAGTCAAGAAAGTGGCGCAAAGGATGCCGGTCAAACATTGACAGAGGGTGACCTATTAATAGCAGTTGCAGCTAGTGGACAGACACCTTATGTCATTGGGGGAATAAAGCAAGCGAAAAAAATGGATGTTCCTACAGCTGGAGTGGTTTGTTCCGATAATTCTACAATTAGCCAATTGGTTGATTTTCCCATAGAATTAATCGTTGGAGAGGAGATAGTACAAGGTTCAACCCGTTTGAAAGCTGGTACTGCACAAAAATTAGTTTTAAATATGATTTCAACGATCTCCATGATAAAATCAGGAAAAGTTTATCAAAATTATATGGTTGATGTACAAGCATCTAATGAAAAATTAAGAAATCGAACAATATCTATCATCCAAGATATTGCAGATGTAGACGAAAAAACAGCAAAAACAGCATTAGTGAAGTGCAATAATAATTTAAAAGCAGCTACTCTAGTAAGTAAATTTCAAATTGAGCCAAATAAGGCTTTTGAAATTCTTGAAGCCGCGAGTAATAATTTAAGAAGAGCAATGGCTATATTAAATGAGCAATAAAGCGAGTGAGGTGGGACAGTTGGTTAATGTTATCGGTATAGATGGTGGCGGAACAAAAACACATGCTATTTTGGCCGATTCGCATGGTAATACAATTACTCAATATATTACTGGACCGTCTAATCCCAATGCAGTTTCACCCGAAGCATTGGAGCATACATTTAAATCTATTTTCGCTCATCTTAAAAGGGAATATCCAGAAGAGTTTAATAAGGTATCTGGGGTGTATGCTGGGATAGCTGGTGCCGGAAGCAAGAATTCCCAGCAGCAATTACATAAATTGATTTCTCTCTATATACCAAATAATTGTAGGCTACAAGTAGAAGTGGATGCATTAAATGCATTGTATTCTGGAACTTTCGGGAAACCAGGAATTGTTCATATTTCCGGAACTGGTTCAGTATCTTATGGAATAAATCATCAGCATAAGCAAGATCGAGTAGGTGGCTGGGGACATTTACTGGGAGATGAAGGTAGTGGCTATGATATTGGGAAAAATGGAATATCTGCCGCATTGAGGTTTTTTGATGGAAGAAGTCATGAAACAATTCTCTTGGAAATGATTTATGACTATTTTAATGCGAAACATGTTCGAGAGGTTATCGATCAAATCTATTTTTCTGCTGAATCAAAGAAAATAATTGCAAGTATGGCAAAACTTGTGTTTAATGCATATAAGGCAGGTGATATTCCTGCAAAAGAAATAATAGAAAATGCGGCAAAGGAGATAGTGCTAAGTATTCTAACGCTTCATGAGAAGCTTTTTCCTGATAATCGATATGTGAAAGCGGTTTTATGTGGTGGAATCTTTCAGGATGATGCTATATTACCACCGCTAGTGAAGGAAGGAATTATGAATGGTGAACATAATATAACTATTGTTCAACCAACTTTATTACCAGCTCAGGGTTCCTTGATAGGATGTTATTTGAGCCTTGGGGAAAATATAACTCCAACGATGATTACAAATATGCGAAATCTAAAGTAGGGGGCGATATTAGATGTCACAAATGAAGGGTGGATTGGTTATCTTAAATGATATGATAAACAGTTTGCCTCCATCAGAACAGAAAATAGCAAATTATATATTATTACATCCGGAAGATTCTATACTACTTACAGCTTTACAGTTAGGCGAAAAGAGTGAAACGAGTAGTGCTGCGGTAATTCGTCTATGCAAATCGCTTGGTTTTAATGGTTTTCAAGAATTAAAACTACGTGTTGCAGGAGATTTAAGAGTGAATGAATCAGGAGGCTATCGAGATATCGAGCCCAACGAGGAATACGCAAAGATCATAGAGAAAGTAAACACTAATACGATACAGACATTAAAGGACACGGTGGACATTTTAAATATGGATCAGATAAAAGAAGCCGTTCAATTATTAATTAGAGCAAGATCTATTTTATTTGTAGGATTTGGAGCATCATATATTGCAGCGAAGGATGCAGAACAGAAGTTTCTCAGAGTTAATAAGCAGGTGCATTCATTTTCTGATCTACACATGGCGGCTACTGCAATTGCTAATAAAGGATCGGAAGATGTTGTAATTGGTATTTCCTTCTCAGGTGATACCTTTGAGGTTACAAAATTACTAGAGATGGCCAATAATAATAATTGTAATACGATTAGCATTACAAAATATGGTAACTCATCAGTTGCTAGTATTGCCGATACAAACCTTTATATTTCTGCTGCAAAAGAAGCAACATTTAGAAGTGGTGCAACAGCTTCTAGAATTGCTCAGTTGCATTTAATTGATGTGCTGTTCATGTGCTATGCTTCTGAAGAATATGACAAAACGGTAGAAAGATTAGATTCAACAAGAGAAGCATTAAGCAGTTTTAAACAACAATTTGATACGAAGCGAAAGATAAAAATAAAACGAGATAAAGGATGAAAGAGGCTGAGACAATAGAATGAAGAAACAATCAAAAACGAACGATAATTAGGTGGTTAGGTGGTTACCCCCAAAAGTTAGAGTTTATACTATGCAGCTGATTGGCTGGATTGCGTTCGGTACTCAACTGGACTCAGCCCAGCCAATTTTTCCTTTACCCCCTTTTGTTTTAATTCCAGGCCTTCCTTTACCTTGTCTGTTAAAGACAGGTACTTCTTATACAGAAACTGCTTCTTTGTATTTCTTCGTTCTAGTCCCTCCATACCGTGACGTTCATAGTTTTTCACCCATTCATATATTGGTGTAAAGCTACCCATATGATATTTTTTGGCTAAGGAACGATATGAAAGATTTCCATCTATATTCTCGGTGACAACCTTCACTTTAAATTCTTCACTATATTTAGCCACAAAAACACCCCCTGAAGTTAGACTTTTTACTCTAACTTCAGGGGGGCGGTATCGTATTTGAAATTAATTATCGCTCGTTTTTTGATTAGAATCATTCATTTAGCATCTGAAATAAGCGAGACTCCGGCGCGAACAGCACGAGTCCGAAGATCCACGTGGTAACGTGTTTTTCTTTACCAAGTTAGCTGAGGCCGTGCCCGTGGAAAGCGCGTATATTTTCACGGTGCGGCGATGATCCTCCTATTGATAACATGATTATTCGTATGTTGAGTAAAGAAGTTGTGTTTTGTCCTAGCCTCCTTTTATCCTACATATAACTGGCAGTTAGCGTCCCCGCTTCAAGCAATAAAGTGAAAGCAATATGGATAAAAGGAGAGATCAACTGCCAGTAAATGTCCGATTGGTTTAAGGGCCTTTAGGTCAAACCCTTGTGGTACTAACAATCCGCGAGCGATAAACATCTCCCTCACGGATGGAAGCTTCACTTTATTTAAAATTTACAATGAAATAGTTCTACACTATAATCTAGTAAAAGTGTGATTTTTTTGATTTTTCACTAAAATATGTCCGTAAAGGGGAGGAGTAATGAAACTAATATCGTGGAGTAAGGATAGAATAAGTGAATTGGTACAGTTATGGAATAAAGAAATCGGTCAATATTTTCCAATGAGAGAGGAATTATTTGGACAAAATAGTTTTGCAGATACGAATGTATGTTATGAAGCATCACAAATTGCGGTTAATGCTGAGAATAAAACTATTGGTTTCATTGTTGCTAAAAAATGGCAGGATGAAATTGAAGTAGGGTTACCCGCTAATACTGGTTGGATTCAAGTGCTACTTGTTCATCATAATTATCGTCATCAAGGTGTAGGTAAAGCATTGCTAGCTCATACAGAAAATACATTTAAACAAAGTGGAGTAACTAGAATTATTCTTGGACAAGATGTGTGGCATTATTTTCCGGGGATACCTAGTGTACTTCCACAAACATCAGCGTGGTTTGAGCATCAAGGATATCAAGCAAATGGTAAAGCGTTTGATTTACTAAGTAGTTATACGGCGTTAAGTTACCCCAAACCAAACAAGCCTGGTGTTGAATTATCTTTATTAAAGAAAGAAGAAAAGAGTTCGTTACTGACTTTCTTAAATCGATGTTTTCCAGGAAGATGGGAATATGAAGCCATTCAATATTTTAAGCACGGTGGAACTGGCAGAGAGTTTGTCGTATTGAAAAAAAATCAGCATATTATTGGTTTTTGCAGAATCAATGATGCAAGCTCACCGATAATAGCACAAAACGTTTATTGGAGCCCATTATTTAACGAAGCGTTAGGTGGTATAGGTCCGCTCGGGGTAGATGAGCAGGAACGAGGAAATGGTTATGGTAAAATGGTAGTTCAAGCTGGAATTCATTATTTAAGAGAACGTGGTATTAACCGAATTGTAATTGATTGGACCGGACTAGTGAACTTCTACAAGCAATTAGATTACGGTGTTTGGAAAAGCTATTGGTACTATGTTAAGGATTTAGTAAAATAGAAAATATTAAAAAATCAGTGGGCTCTCTTGCTTTTGTAAGAGGGCATTTTATATGTTCTATGAAGGATTAGCACAAATAACTATATTCTGTAAAATATTAGTAATATATTACATGTTATTTTGGTTTCTTAGAAAAAGCCAAATTCTAGTATTTAAAGGCATTGCTTAGTTATTTTCCTCATCACGAAAAAATAACTAGATAAATAGCAAGGTATAGGAATTAAAGCTTGTTCTTTACATACAATAAATAAAAAGCGCTTTGTTAACACTATTAGTAAATGCTGGAAAATGGTTGATTCCCATTAATAGATATCCTATTAGTGTGAATTCATATAAAAATTAAGTGAAAAAGGGGGAGTATACAGTTGAAGGGAATACTAAAATTCCGCTGGATATTGCTGTTTTTAGCTATATTTCTAGTGACTTTAACCGTAGGGTGTTCTTCAGAGGATGACGCTTCGGAAGAAGGTACTGGAAATGATTCAAGTGAAGGTGCAAAGGAGGTGGAAGGCGAAATAGCAGGTGATTTGGAAATACAATATTTTGTTGGGGGATACGGGGATTCATGGTGGAAAGAAGTTATTGCTGATTTTCAGAAAGAATACCCGGATGTTACTATCATTGAGCATGCAGGACCTAATATTAATGAAGAAATGCGATCACGTTGGGTATCGAATGATCCACCAGATGTTGTATATATTGATGGAGCGGGTTCTAGCGAAACGCAAATGGTAGAAGATGGACAATTAATGAATTTAACAGATTGGGTAGAAGGAATTGAACTAGAAAATGGTGATAAATTAGTAGAGAGCTTTATTGTAGATCCTGGTAAATTCGATGGAGAGATTTATTCGTTGCCTTTAGTTTTTGATACGTGGGGAACCTGGTATGATCGAGCCTTATTTGAAGAGAAGGGGTATGAAGTTCCTACAGATTTTGATAGCTTTATGAATGCTATGGCTGAAATTAAAAAGGGAGAAGGAATTGATCCGTTTGTAACGTCAGGTCAGCATCCCTATTATTTCCTTCGAGGAATGCTATATCCAGCATTTGGAGCAGCTGGAGGTGATGAATTATTAGCGGATTTAATTACTGGAAAAGAAGGGGCATGGACGAGTGATATCGTTTTAGAAACGATGAAAAAGGTAGAGAAAATGCAACAAGAAGGAATGTTTGATTCGGGTCTTGGTGCATTAAATCATACGCAGTCACAAATGAATTTTCTTTTGCATAAAAACGCCTTTATTCCAGTAGGTTTCTGGTTACCGAATGAAATGGCTAATGATATTCCAAAAGGATTTGACTTTGGATTTATACCTTCTCCAATGCAGGATGTAGGTGAGCCATTTGCTATTGTACCTGACTTACGTCCATTGGCAATTGCAGAAAATGCTGAAAATCCAAAGGCGGCAAAGGCTTTTGTTGAATTTGCCTTCACTAGAGAGTATGCTATGTCCTTCTCCGAACATACGGGGGCAATTATGAATCTAACAGGGGTAGATTTAACTGCGAATGATAAGATACCTAGCTATTTGACAGAGGCTAATGCCATGATAAACGATCCAGAACAAGTACAAATCTATGAAAAACCTCATCCAATGAGCGCCGATTTGGAAACGCCAATCGGAAATGCGCTGATGTCATTAATGCTTGGGAATATGACGGCAGAGGAATTCGTGAAAGAAGCCGAAAAAGCAGCTGAAAATTACCGTAATAGTAATTAAATGACAATGTAAGTGATGCCCGTCAGCTTTGTTTCACTGCTGACGGGGATTATTATCCGCAAGTCAGTATGGATGATGTTTAAGCAAAGCCTAGGAAGAATGATGTCGTGCTTAGTCCTTTATTTAGGTTACAGATATTCATTTCTTATAGTTCAATAGAAAGAGTGATTTGATGGTACAGTCAAAAAAACAGAAATATCTGTTTCTAGCATTTTGTTTAGTGCCGACATTTATCATGTTCGCGATTTTTACACTTTATCCATTGTTTAGCGGTCTTTATTATTCCTTCTTCGATTGGTCAGGTGCCTCGCAACATAAAGAGTTTGTCGGTTTAGCGAATTACATCAGCTTGTTGAAGGATGCTATTATCCCGGATACGATCATTCATGATTATTTTCTCGTTGCTACAAAGGTGATTGGTATCATGATTCTTGCTATGTTTTTTGCAGTGGCATTAACACAGTTAAAAATCAAAGAAGCACCATTTTATCGAATTGTTTTCTTTTTTCCGAATATCATGTCTGTAGTAGTTATTGGCATCCTATGGACGTTTATATATAACCCCAATTTAGGACTTATTAATTCTGGGTTGGAGTTTTTAGGCTTAGAAAGCTTTGCCAAGCCATGGCTTGGCGATGAGAATTGGGCACTACCAAGTCTTGTTCTTCCATCCATCTGGGCAGGTATTGGTTTATTTTTATTGATGTTGATGGGAGGAATAGCGAATGTGTCCAAAAGCTATTATGAAGCAGCGGAGATCGACGGTGCAAGTCAATGGCAGCAATTTTGGAAAGTAACCCTTCCGCTAGTGTGGCCACAAATTAAAATTTCTGTCCTCTATATTGTAATTACTACACTGAACGGATCTTTCATTATCGTACAGGTCATGACTGGTGGTGGACCAAACAATGCTACACATGTAATGGGGTCATATCTGTATCAACAAGCATTTGTGCAGTATAATTTTGGCTATGGGGCTACCATTGGAGTTATGATATTGATTCTTTCGCTACTTACGGTACTAATATTACAGTTCTTTATGCGTAGAGAAAAAGTGGAATATTAATTCGATTGTGTATGAAAGGAGGAGCTACCGTTGAAGCGAAGTGTTGGACAAATTCTTGGAAGGACAGGGATTCGAATACCATTAATCCTTTGGACAATAGCTGTATTATACCCTATCTTTTGGATGTTTCTTGGATCCTTTAAGTCAAATGCAGAAATTTATCGTAATCCATGGGGGATACCGGATTCATTTAATATCCAAAATTTTGTAACAGCATGGTCCAATTACAATATTGATATTAGTGTATTTAATAGCTTGGTTGTAACCTTAGTCGGTGCATGTTTGACCTTAATTCTCTCTATTCCAACAGCATATGCTATCGAACGAATCCATTTTCGTGGAAGTAAACTACTATTTACCTTATATGTATCAGCGATGATGATTCCAATGGTGTTAGGCTGGATTCCGTTATTCTTCCTTTTAATGAAATTGAACCTGTTGGATAATATTTTCGGATTGGCAATTGTATATGCTGTAAGTCAACTACCATTTTCTATTTTTGTATTAACAAGCTTTATTAGTACAATCCCCAAATCATTAGAAGAATCAGCAGCTATGGATGGAATGTCGCCATATCGTGTTCTGTGGAAGATCATTACACCGTTAAGTCTGTCAGGTATTATCACCGTCACCATAATGAATGCTATTCAATTTTGGAATGAATATTTTATGGCTTTAATATTTCTACAAAGTAGCGAGAACTATACACTTGCTTTAGCAATTGATTATATAAGTAGTGAGGCGCAGTATACAAATGCATGGGGAACGTTATTTGCCAGCCTAGTAATTGCTATTGTTCCTGTTATTATTTTATACGCTATTTTCCAGCAACGAATTGCTAAGGGGATGACAGAAGGGGCAATAAAGGGATAAAAAAAGGTGGTGGATGACAAGTTTCCACTCACCTTTTTCTAATAGTCTAGGAAATTAAAGGAAATTATAAATGTAGCCCATGCGGATAAGTAGGGGCATGTTGAGCCGAGAGCGACTTCACGAATCGCCCTAATCTAAGACATCATCGGCTCGCAAGCTTATAGTGATTTCTTTATCTCCGTTGACTCGCTCCAGTCGTTACGTTTCTAATCGAGCGTTTGCGCTTTTGTTCTTAGTCCTTCCATGTATTTTTTAAAACGCGGATCCAATTGCCATGGGCAATTTTTTGTAGCTCTTTATCAGAGAAACCATGTAGTCGTAGCTTATTCATCAGGTTAGGTAATCCAGTAACGTCTTTCATACTGTCCGGAACGGTTGTACCATCAAAGTCTGAGCCTAGGGCCACATGCTCTATGCCAAATTGTTCCGCAATATATGCGATATGGTGAACGATTTCATCAAGAGAAATAGCTGTACCAAATTGTCCATCCGCTCGAATCATATTAACAGCATAATTAATTCCAACAACACCATTACTCTCTTTTATCGCTTGTAGCTGTTTATCAGTAAGATTTCTCGAAATTGGACAGATTGCGTGAACATTAGAGTGTGTGGCAACAATAGGTGCATCGCTTAGATTTGCCACATCCCAAAAACCTCTTTCGTTTAAATGCGTCGTGTCGATCATTATTCCCAATTCGTTACACTCGCGAACCAGGTTTTTCCCTGCTTTTGTAAGCCCATCACCTATATCGGGTGTAGCTGGATAGCGGAAAGGGACTCCATGTCCATACTTGTTTGGGCGGCTCCAAACTATTCCCAGAGAACGTAATCCAGCTTGATAAAGGATATGGAGGGCATTAAATTCTTCATCTATTGCTTCAGCGCCTTCCATATGAAAGATAGCAGCAATTACATTGCTGTTTAAACAATGTTCTAATTCTGCGGCATTTTTAACTACTTTTAATGTGCCATTCGATACAGATTCAAGTTTAAATAAGTTTGCAGCAAGCGTATTTGTGTAATTTAACGCTGACATTTGATTAATTGGTGGAGGTAACGGGATATCGTAGCCGTTTTTTGTTAAATATTTTTCCGGTTCTGCATCATAGTCCGAATTGGGAGTGAAAGCAGCAAAGAATCCCCCACAAAAATTTCCCCTTCGCGCACGAGGCAAGTCAATATGTCCTTTAGCGGTTTCAGAAAAAAATAAGCCCTCCATATCTTCTGGATCGTGCAAAAGTCTTAACAACGTATCGTTATGTCCATCAAATATAGGAAAGTCATTCATGGAAACATCTCCTTATCCGTTTAAGCTTAATCCTTAGTTTAGCATGCCATTTAAAAAAATAGTAGGTTCTAAAATTAGCGGTATTGGCTAGTAAAAGTTCCATAGTAATATAGTTCTTTTTTAATGCTTGTAACTGAAGCATATACTATTCTCCTATTAAATGGTGAATCATAGGTAGTTCATTCTAATCATTTTTTGAAAAGTTAGATTTATTTGATAAATAGTAGTAGATATTTCCATATTTCTTTGCTATTGTCAAAATAACTACATACATACGAAGGATTAACATCTATGACCTGAATATCTTGAGGGAAGGTAGGTGTTATTTTTTTAGTAGATTTGAGTGTGAGATTCATGTTGGCAAGTTGATTCAATTCGACATTAATCCTCTTTGAATTTGCACAAGAATGTTGGGTTCCCACGTAAGCTAATTTTCTAAAGGGAGGAAATATCATTGAAACATTACCGATTGATATCCATCATCTCGGTAGTCCTGTTCTTCATTATGTTTCCGTTATCTAGCTTTGCAAACCAAGAAAATAAAAAAGATGCAAGCAATGATGAAATTAGAGAAATCATCGAGGGGATGACACTTGAGGAGAAAATAGGTCAGCTCTTTGTTGTGCATGTTTATGGACAAACTCCTACTGATCCAGATTATGAAGACATTAATTTGCGTAATCATCGTGGCGGAAAAAACTTTCAGGAAGTTATTGAAAATTACCATGTCGGTGGAATCATCTATTTCAACTGGACAGGAAATATTGGCATGCCGCTTGATGCTGCACAAGTAAATGGATTATCAAACGGATTACAGGAAATTGCGATGGATCAAGATTCTTCCATCCCATTATTTATTTCCACAGATCAAGAGGGGGGAATTGTCCAAAGAGTAACAAGTCCGGGTACTATATTTCCAGGGAATATGGCGCTTGGAGCTACAAGGTCGGAGGATTATGGCACGCGTAGTGGCAGTATTATCGGAGAAGAACTGAACAGCCTTGGAATTAACATGAATTTTGCACCAACGGTAGATGTTAATATGAATCCAGAAAATCCAGTTATCGGTATTCGCTCATTCGGGGAGGATCCAAACCTTGTATCTAACCTTGGTGTAGCTCAAGTAAAAGCTTATAAAAAGGAAAATGTAATATCTACAGCCAAGCACTTTCCTGGTCATGGTGATACAGCAGTAGACTCTCATTATGGATTGCCAATTATCGATCACGATCTGGAAACACTGCATGAAGTAGATTTAAAGCCATTTAAAGAAGCCATTGATGCCGGAATTGAATCGATTATGACTGGGCATATCGTAGTACCGGCCCTTGATGATTCGGGATTACCAGCTACATTATCGGAACCAATTTTAACCGATTTACTTCGAGAAGAAATGGGGTTTGACGGATTAATTATTACGGATAGTCTAGGAATGTCGGGAGCAAACGTCGTACCACCTGAACGAGTACCGGTGGAGGCCTTTAAGGCAGGAGCTGATATTTTATTAAATCCGCCAAATGTTGAGCTTGCATTTAATAGTATGCTTGAAGCTGTTCAATCTGGAGAGGTTAGTGAAGAAAGACTGGAAGCGTCTTTATATCGTATTCTACATGCAAAAATGGACAATGGCTTGTTTGAAGATCCGTATACAGACTCAGAGGCTATTCAAAATATTGGAGTAGCTGAGCATTTACAAACAGCACAGGAAATTGCTGATAGAAGTGTAACGCTTGTTAAAAATGATAATAACGTGCTACCGCTTGAAGAAACGGAAAAAGTGCTAGTGACAGGTCCATCAGTAGCGAAGCCTGTTATGATATCAAATCTTTTACAGGAAAAAGGGATCAATACGAGTAGTTATCCTACAAGCACATCTCCTACAGACCAACAAATAGAAGAGGCAGTTGCACATGCTAATACTGTAGATAAGGTAATAGTAACTTCTTATACAGCTAATACGAATGAAAGTCAGCAAGAATTGGTTTCAGCATTACAGGCATCAGGCAAGCAAATCATTGTATCTGCCCATCGAAATCCTTATGATATCATGGTTTTTCCTGAGGTGGATGGGTATTTAAGTACCTATAGTTATTTAGAGGTTTCCATGAATGCAGTAGCAGATGTTTTAACTGGTAAACAAAATCCATTCGGTAGATTACCAGTTACCATTCCAGAGCTGTACGATATTGGTCATAGTCTAGATTATATTGAAACAGAGCTTAGTGCAGATGGAATGAAGGAGCTTGTTGCTGAATTAGTTAATCAAGGTGAAATAATAAACGGTGAACGAAAACTAACGATGCATTTAACGGCAGTTAGTCGATATGAGCAAACTGGATTATCAGATAAAGTAATTAAGCATATGGATAGTTTCCAAAGATTATTAGAGCATCAGCTTGAAAATGATGCTATATCAGAAAAAGCATTTAGTTATCTGGATACGCAGGCAATTCTTTTAATAGAGCATTGGCAATCACAATAATAATTGCAATTATCGGGGGTATTGTACGTTGTTATGGACAAAACAGAAAAGAAATCATAAACGATGGGTACAACATGTTCTTGTGCGTACTTTAGCGAGTATGTACATTCTCTTTATGATTATATGCCAGATTTCTTCACCTACTACTGCTTCATTTTCAGATTCATCCAAGGTTAGCGGTACAATTGTAGCCTATAAGGAAGATAAGAAGCCTAAATCAAATGAAGATGATCCTGAGAATACTGATCAGACACAGAAAGAATCTGTAAAAAATCAGCCTAATAAGGAAGAAGATAAATTAGATAACAAGGAAGCTTCGGAGCAGGGATCAGCAGAAGCTGATGTAGAAGAAGCTACAGAAAGAGAAACTGAAAAGAAACAGCCTAGTGATGAAGATAATGCTGTTAATAAAGAGGAATCCTCTAGTAAACCAGAACAAGAAAAACAGAGAAATAAAGCAGAAAAAGAGGTTAACGGAGAAGTGTCTGAACGGAGTGATTCTGCCAATGAAGAACAAAGCGCTACTAAAGAAAATCAGTAGTGGGTTAACGAGCTTACTATTCATATTTCTACTATGTATGCTATTTCTTGTGTTCATTTCTAAGGTGACAGGAAATGAAGGAAATCTATTTGGATATCAACTGAAAACAGTTTTATCTGGATCAATGGAACCTAAAATCGATACAGGCTCAATAATCTCCATTAAAACTGGCGGGGATATGACAAGGTTCCATAGAGATGATGTTATCACATTTAATACGAAAGATGACATGATTGTCACGCACCGAATTACCGAAGTATTAAATGATGGAGAACAATATATTACAAAAGGTGATGCGAATGACGGACACGATCTAAATCCAGTACTTTCAGAGAATATCATTGGATATTATACAGGATTCACTATTCCGTATGTAGGGTACGTGATAAATTTTGCTAGTTCTCGTGAAGGAGCAGCCTTGCTCCTTATTTTGCCAGGATTTTTACTCCTAACTTACTCCTATATTATTATTCGTCGTACGCTCAGACAGGTGAAAGAAGTAATGGATGAAAAAGATATGAAGACTGGGAAAAAGACCCATTTTAATAAAAAAGGGGAGGATTTTCAATGAATATCAAAAAGCAATTAGGTATGGGAATGGTTTCAGCTGCATTAGGAATATCATTAATAAGTGGTGGTACATTTGCTTATTTCAGTGATAGCGAAACAACGAACAATACATTTGCTGCTGGTACGTTAGATTTAGCTGCCGAACCTACAGAAATTATTCAAGTAGAGAATATTAAACCTGGAGATTCGATGGTACGAGATTTTGAACTACAAAATAATGGAACACTCGATATTGATAAAGTATTACTTGATACAGATTATATCGTAGAAGATGCTAATGGTGATAATACCGCCGACTTTGGGGAGCATATTGAGGTTGAATTCCTCTATAACGCAGATAAATTAGATGAAGTAATCTACCAAACTACGTTAGCTGAATTACGACAGATGACCCCCGAGGCAGTGAATGAACATGTGTTTGATCCATTACTTGGAGAGCAAGGATTGCCAGTTGATTCCATTGATGATTTAGTAGTGAAGTTTAATTTCGTAGATAATGGTGAGGATCAGAATCAATTTCAGGGTGATTCTCTTCATTTAGAATGGACATTTACAGCAACCCAAGAAACAGGTGAAGAAAAATAACTGTTTATCCCGCATGTAGAGTGCCGTAGGACTCCCACTTTAAGTGCCAGAGTTAGTGAAAAATAGTCAAAGTGGGTGAAAAGGTACTTAGATGCCCGATTTGTTTAACTAATCTTCAGTAGGAGATGGAAGAAAACTCCTATTGAATGAAGTTTCACTTTATTTGAGGGGGGATGACCGGTATGAGAAGACAAGGTAAATCATTCTTGCTTATTTTAATATTTGCCATATCTATCATATTCACTAACCTTGAGGTTGGACAAGCCTCTGATCAGGAATTAGTACCTGGCGAACCGGCCAGTGTCGATATGATTGATAACCCATTACAAGATATCGATTATGCTATTGATCAAGCTATCGCTGAACAGGTAATGCCTGGAGCAGTTGTATTTGTTGCTAGAAAAGGGAAAATTGTAAAACACGAAGCGTACGGATATGCAGCACGATATACAGATGCAGATTTTACAGAGATGGAGCAGCCTATTGAAATGCAAAAAGATACGATAGTTGATATGGCTTCCATTTCAAAATTATTCACTGCAACAGCAGTCATGCAATTATGGGATCAAGGTATGTTTGATTTGGATGATCCTGTAGCTGATTATATACCTGAGTTTGCTGTAAATGGAAAAGAATCGGTTACTATTCGTCAGTTGCTCACACATACTTCAGGGTTTGCGCCGAGTCCTTCAAGATCTCTTTATTTAATAGAAGGGGGGAGGGATGGCCGGTTAGACTTCGTTTTGAATGAATCATTGCAGAATCCTCCAAATACAGAATATGTATATAGTGATGTTAATTACCTTACATTAGGTATATTGATCGAACGGTTAAGTGGAACGAGACAAGATCATTTTGTAGCTGATCACATCACAGACCCCTTAGGAATGGAAGACACCATGTATAACCCATCGTCTACACTACGAGAGCGTATTGCTGCTACTGAATATCAGCCGTGGACAAATCGAGGATTGGTATGGGGAAGTGTTCATGATGAGAATGCTTGGTCACTTGATGGTGTAGCTGGACAAGCTGGTATCTTTAGCACAGCAGCTGATCTAGCGACATTTGCACAAATGATGTTGAACAAGGGAGTATATAGTGGAGAAAGAGTACTGTCAGAACAAGCTGTAGAATTAATGAATACGAATTGGAATGACGCATTTCCAGGGCAAGATCAAGGATTAGGTTGGGAATTGAATCAGAGCTGGTATATGGATAACTTAGCAGAAGAAAATACGATGGGGCATACAGGTTATACGGGGACTTCGATTGTAGCAAGCCCAAATCAAGAAACAATCGCTATACTATTAACCAATCGGGTACATCCAACTCGTGAAACCGTATCTACAAATCCGATTCGCCGCAAGGTTTCTGAGCTTACTGCCGCAGCGATACATGCTTGGAGTGCAGAAAGTATGAAAGCGCAAGTAGAGATATTAGCAAGAAAAGGCGCCTTTACTAGCGAGCGAGCTGCCTATATGGTTAAACTTCACCTAACTGCGATTAGTAGATATGAAGAAATAAAAGATACTGAAAAAGTAATGAAGCATCTACAAGGATTTCAAGATCTATTAGACTACCAAAAGCAAAATCAATTGATTTCTGAGGATGCTTACACTACTTTGATAAATGATTCTGCATATTTAGTTAATAAGTGGAGATTGAAAGAGTAGTGAAAAGTAAGTTCCTAAGAGAATCATTTTCTATATGTGAAGTGAAAGACAGCTATGACTCACAAGTAATAAGGTGGGATTAGCTGTCTTTTTTGCTTCATATCCATATTGAAGTTGGAGAATTCCAGGAGGGGTGAATGATGAAAAAGGTAGTTGTAATAGTTTTAAGTCTAGCATTTATATGTTATACACTATCCATGGTTTTGGCAGATAGTACGAATGGAAGACTTGAAAATACGCAAGATGAATTAAAACTGGGTGTCGAAGTTTTATTAGATGAACAAAAAGAATTAATAGAGGGGAAGCGTGTTGGTTTAATTACCAATCCTACGGGAGTGGATCAAGCGTTAAATAGTATTGTTGATCGGTTACACAATGATCCTGCTGTAAATCTAACAGCACTTTATGGCCCAGAGCACGGCGTTCGTGGCGATGCACAAGCAGGAGAATATGTAGAGTATTATATTGACGAACAAACGGGCTTGCCAGTTTATAGCTTATATGGAGAGACAAGAAAGCCAACTCCAGAAATGCTAGAAAATGTGGATGTCCTGCTATTTGATATTCAAGATGTAGGAGCGCGTTTCTACACGTATATTTATACTATGGCTTATGCGATGGAAGCAGCGCAAGAGAATGGAAAAGAATTTATTGTTTTGGATCGCCCTAATCCATTGGGAGGGTATGACGTAGGAGGGCCCGTTCTTGATCCGGACTATGCTTCATTTGTAGGAAACTATCCAATTCCATTACGTCATGGATTAACTGTAGGAGAGTTGGCAAATTTATTTAATGAGGAATTTGCTATTGGTGCCGATCTAAAGGTTGTGGAAATGAATGGCTGGGAGCGCGGTATGTATTATAATGATACAAATTTAGAGTTTGTGATGCCGTCACCTAATATGCCGACGTTTGATACTGCTCTTGTATATCCGGGAGCAGCTTTAATTGAAGGAACTAATGTATCAGAAGGACGTGGTACGACAAAGCCATTCGAATTAATAGGAGCGCCTTTTATAAACAGTACTGAATTTGCACAGGCTTTGAATGAATTGGAAGTACCAGGTGTGTTATTCCGAGCAGCTTCGTTTACCCCGATGTTTTCAAAGCATAGCGGAACACTTACTCACGGTGTTCAAATTCATGTTATCGATAAAGAAGCATATCAGCCAGTAATTACTGGGCTGCATATTGTAAAAGCAATTCATGACATGTATCCGGATGAATTTGCATTTCGGGCCGAAAATAGCTCCGGTATATCTTTCTTTGATAACCTAATTGGTAATGGGTGGGTCCGTGAAGCAATTGAAAATGGTGACGCAGTTGAAGAAATGGTGATAACTTGGAATCAGGAGTTAGAGAGATTTAAGCAAACGCGAAGAAATTATTTACTTTACAAAATACTTGTAGATAATATGCAAGCAGCTGTGGATAGGTTCACAGAAAGTGGTGCCATTGAAGAAGCTGCAAAGCGGAAATTAACAATGCATTTAACAGCAGTAGCTCAATATGAAGAGAAAGGACAAGCTGATAAAGTAAGAAAACATATGAAAGGCTTTAAGCTCTTATTAGATCAGCAGAAAGATAGTCAACGAATTGTAGAGGAGGCTTATAGCTATTTAATGAAGCAAGCCAACGATATGATTAAACAATGGCAATAAAGAACGAGGCTGAGACAAAAAGAATGAAGAAACGGTTAAAAACGAACGATGATTAGTTGAAATTAATTATCGTTCGTTTTTTGATCAGAATCATTCATTTAGCACCTGAAATAAGCGAGACTCCGGCGGTAACAGCACGAGTTCGAAGATCCACGTATTAACGTGTTTTTCTTTACCAAAGTTAGCTGAGGCCGTGCCACGAGTATAGTTTAACGGTGCGGCGATGATACTCCTATTGATAACATGATTATTCGTATTTTGAGTGAAGAAGTTGTGTTTGTCCCAGTCTCGTTTTTGAAGCAATATTTTAAACGCTATCCGAAGTAACTTTAAGCATTTATTCAAAGGAGATGTGTACAAATTGAAGAAAATTGCTATAGTTTTATTTTCATGCATCGTTTGTTTTCCCACTTTATCCATCTTTAGTGCTGCTGAATTTAATGACTATGTAAATGAAGAGGAAATACCTATTAAAGTGGCTACCTATAATATGGCTGCTGGAAGGGGAACGGATGGAAACTATCAGTTGGAGCGAATAGCTGAAACCATCCAAGAAACTGGAGCAGATATCATAGGTCTTCAGGAAGTTGATGTTCATTGGGGGGCTAGGAGTAACTACGACAATACCATTCAATTACTTGCGGAAGAACTGGATATGTATTACTATTTTGCTCCAATTTATGATATGGAACCAGCCCAAGGTAGTGACCATCGTAGACAATTTGGGGTAGCTATGTTAAGTAAATATCCCATTACAAATGCAGCTAATAGGCAAATCACCAGACTTTCTACTCAAGATCCTAATCCTGAGCCGAGACTGGCACCAGGATTTTTAGAAGCAGAAATCACAATTGAAGGAGCGGTGGTTCACTTTTATGTTACTCACTTAGACTATCGTTCTAATCCAGCAATTAGGGAAATGCAAGTTAGTGATATGAGTGCAATTATGTTAGAAAATAATTACAATATTTTAGTTGGAGATATGAATGCTAGACCGAATGCAGAAGAATTGCATCCGTTATTTCAATGGTATGATGATGCATGGCATATCAATGATGTGCAAGGATATACGTATCCATCGACAGTTCCTAACCGGAGAATCGATTATATTTTTACGTCACCTCGTATGAAGATAGACGCTGCTCAAGTAAACATGTCCAATGCATCTGACCATCTTCCAGTCACAGCAGATGTAACAATCCTTCGTGAAAATCACTCCTATTCGATAAGAGGAATGAAATCGCTTATAGACTATTATGAACAACGAGGGGAGTTAACAAATCAGCAGCTGATCAATCGAACTCGATTACACTTAGATATACTTCATTATTATGAGGAAAAAAATCGAAAAGATAAAATGATAAAACACTTGGACAGTTTTGTAGACTTGCTTACCTATCAAAAAAATCATCAAATGATCTCAGATGAAGCGTACGATGTACTTGTATCAGATACAGAATTTTTAAGAGCGTGCTGGAGTTCTGAAAAATAACAAACGTGTAGGCGATGTATACGTACTTCGTCTTTTTGATAAGTTAAGAAAGTATAAAATCAGTGCAATGACTGCGTTAAGCCAAGTAGTTATTTTGAAATGTTTGATGTATATTGGCAATGCTCCGACTAATTACTTCGCTTTCCGCGGGCACGGCCTCAACTAACTTTGCAAAGAAGAACACGTTGCAAAGTGGATTTTCGGCTCGCGCTATTCCCGCAGGAGTCTACGTAATTAGTCTCCGCTATGAGAAGGTGCAACAATTCTTGTCATAAGTAATAGGTTGACTTTTTTTACAAAAAATCGCTATCCGTGAGTATAAAAGCAGCTGTGTTACTTCATGCTAGCGTTGTAGAGCCTGATAATAGCGAAGGCCGGCCACTTCAACTCCTGTGGGAAATGTTTGACCTGAAGATCCACTTTTTTGAGCGGGTTTTGCTAAAAAAGTTAGCGGAAGGACAAACCCCACGGAAAGGGAAGTGGGCAGCCGGAGTGTTGGTCAAGCAAGCAGTAGCTATTATTCCATAATAGCTACTAGAGGAAGCGTGAATCTGAGCATTTAGTGATAAGGACTGAGCGAATTTTGCTCAGTTTTTCTTATCGTTGAGAAGCTAAACCTCATCATTTTTAGATTAGATGAAATTTTCAGTTATTTATGTTAAGATGAAATCGTAATTATATCCAAACGCCAAGAAAAGGAGGAGAAACATGGAGTATGCGATTAGTGGATGGACTTTCTTTTGGTTTGCTGTTCCAATGCCATTGTTGGTAGTTTGGGCTGTCGTCACTTTTTTTACAGAAAGGGGGGATGAAGACTAATGAATCCCACAATCTTAACATTTATTGTTTATTTGATAGTGATGATCCTTATCGGAATTGTAACCTATCGTATGACAAATACATTATCTGATTATGTACTTGGTGGAAGAAAATTAAATAGCTGGGTTACAGCCTTCTCGGCTTCCGCTAGTGATTTTAGTGGATGGTTGTTAATTGGATTACCTGGTGCTGCATATGCTGCTGGACTTGGCACTTGGAGTTTATGGATTGCTGTTGGTTTAGCAATTGGTGCAATGATAAATTGGCAGTATGTTGCAAAACGACTTCGCATTTATACCGAATATACAAATGACTCCATTACATTACCCCAGTATTTTGAAAATCGTTTCCGTGATAACTCCCATTTGTTACGTGTTATTTCCGCTGTCTTTATTCTAGCTTTTTTTCTATTTTATACAGCCTCAGGCTTAGTTGCAGGTGCAAAACTATTCCAAGGAACCTTTGAAATGGATTATCACCTAGCATTAACTGTAGGTGCCATTATTATTGTTGCATATACGTTTCTGGGAGGTTTTTTGGCAGTAAGCTATACCGATTTTATTCAAGGTGCTCTAATGTCAGCTGCACTACTATTTACATCAATATATGGTTTGATTAAGATAGGTGGATTTGGGGAACTGTTTAATCAGCTTGGTCATATAACTCCAAGTTTAATCGATGCTTTTGCCGCTACAGATTATAGTCAAGCGGAAGGCATTCTTTGGGAATCTGCAGGTGCAATTGGGGCTGTTGGAATTATCTCAGCACTTGCGTGGGGGCTTGGTTACTTTGGTCAGCCACATATACTTGCTCGTTTTATGGCTATTCGTTCCCACAAAGAAGTGAGAAAAGCCAGGTTAATTAGTGTAACCATGGGTCTGGTCATTCCACTATATGGAGCACTCATTGTTGGAATGTTAGGGATCATTACATTTGACCAGCCACTTGCTGATTCGGAGCAAGTCTTTATTCAGCTTGTTCAAGTTGTTTATAATCCATGGGTAGCTGGGATCCTACTGGCAGCGGTTTTGGCCGCTATTATGAGTACAGTTGACTCACAACTATTGGTTTCTTCTAGTGCATTATCAGAGGATTTTTACAGAAGGTACCTCCGTAAAAATGCTAGTGAGAATGAGCTCGTCTGGGTTGGTCGTATTTCCGTATTAGTTATTGCATTGATTGCGGTACTAATCGCGTGGAATGAAACTAGTTCTGTACTTAATTTAGTTGGGTATGCATGGGCAGGTTTTGGTGCCACATTTGGCCCAGCAATATTGTTTTCTTTATTTTGGAGAAAAACTTCCCGAAATGGTGCAATAGCTGGCATTCTAGTTGGCGGGATAACAGTTTTTCTTTGGCCGTTAACTGGATCTGAACTGTACGAAATGGTACCCGGCTTTATTTTGTCTAGTATTGCCATTATCGGATGTAGCTTAGTTGGTAAGGGACCTTCCAATGAAATGCTCAAGGAATACGATAAAGTAACTGGCGTTAAATAAACTCTAGGAGTGGTACAACATGGTGCATGAAAAAATATATGGTAATACCCCTTGCTTTTTAGGTGGTTCAAAGGCAGATTTACATGACGAAAAAGTAAAAGAGAATGATGTTCTTATTTACGGAGTACCTTGGGAAGGTGCAGTTACATGGGGAGATTATACAGGTTGTGAATTAGGCCCAAAAGTCATTCGTTTAAACTCAGCTCGTTATTCTGGTTATCTACCTGAACTCGATAATGTAGATGTTTTAGAGCATTACAGGGTAGGTGATTTAGGAGATGTTGATGTTGTGCCAGCAGATACGGTAGAAACAATGAAACGAATTGAAAAATTCGCCATTAAAGTTTGGAATACAGGTAAATTTCCGATAGCTTTTGGTGGGGATCATGGGATAACCTACCCTATTGTTAAGGCATTAAGTGAAGATATTAATGGCAAAGTAGGAATAATCCACCTTGATGCCCATTACGATAATTATAAGGATTATGAAGGTGACCTTTATGCAAGAAGTACACCCTTCCATCGTATATATGAAAGTGAAAGTGTACGAAATGAAAGCATCGTGCATATGGGGATACATGGCCCACGAAACGCACCAGAGACTGGAAAGTATGCAGCAGAAGTAGGTGCGTCCACAATTACTATCCGAGATATTCGCAAATCAACAGATATAGCAGCACTTGCTAAGCATGCCTATTCCATTGCAAGTAAAGGAACAGAAGCTGTTTACTTAAGCATTTGCAGCGATGTACTTGATTTTGCTTATAATCCTGGTGGTCCTGTTGATGGGAATGGGCTTACTTCCTTTGAGCTATTGGAGCTTATTTATGCTTTTGCCAAACAGGGTGTTAGAGGAATGGATTATGTTGAAGTTTACCCACAGCAAGATACAAATGATAATTCTTCTCACTTTGTAACCTATGCAGTTCTTTATGCACTTGCCGGTAATATTATTCATGAACAGAAGCAATAGTGTAATATACAAGTCAGAATTTGGACTATAAGATCATTGATCTATAGAGTGAAACTTCAATCAGTCGGAGTTTTGTTTATCCCCACTTACCCATATTGGGTTCACTTTATTACTTGAAGTGGGGGACTGCCAGTTATATGTGGGATAAAAATCATTCAATGATCAGGTTCCCAAGAGGATAAGTTTCCTTGATAAAGGAGTGAATCCCAATTAATCGATAAATAGCTAACGTTTTCGGGTCGCTCCTTAATTCAAGGTTTAAAAAACACTTTCCAGATATATATACCTATTTTGAAGATGGGAATTCCTCCTATATACACTTGTTAGTTATAAGATTGCTTGTTACGATGACAATAATGTATGACAAAGGAGGAAACAGATTGACCAAACAGATGGTGGAAGATCTGTTGCATGCTATCACTGATGTCATGGAAGAATTAGAAGATGTAAAGACAAACAGTCGTCAGATTAATCAACTCTATACCAATCTAGAGTCAAGAATAGATCATATGGGGTTGCATATTGATGGATTAGAAAAAAATATGAAACGTATAGATAGAAAGATAGCAGTAGTAACAGAAGGTAGATTGGAAAGCGGTACAAAGAAGTTAATAGCACGAAAGGTTGTTTATTAAAAAGCGTGCATAAGCAGGCTTATTTTTTTATATTATTTAAAAGTTTCAAGGAATGAATCAGTTTCTATAAATTGAATATGTATGCACGTACCTATTCGTTTTCTTTTACATAGTAGTTTGGCATTCGTAATTATTGCTACATAGAAATGCTAATTTAGTATCCTATTATTTCTGCAACATTATATTTAGTAGTAGGAAGAAATTTAAAGGATACAGGTGAGTCTTCTCGAAATTTCATATTTTGTTCGGTTGTTGAGATAAATAGATGGTGGTATGCTTAGCATAAAAATATAGTGAAAAGGGGGAGAGGCATGAGTGAAATAACTTTACAGGACGTTTTTCAAGCAGTTATGGAAGTTTCTAATAACGTTAAAGTACTCCACGGAAAAGTAGATAAGTTGGAATTTAGAGTGGGAAAGTTAGAAATGAAAGTAGATAAGTTGGAATCCAGAGTGGGAAAGTTAGAAATGAAAGTAGATAAATTAGAATCTAGAGTGGGAAAGGCAGAAAGTCACTTTGCAAATATGGAAACAACTATCAGCTCTGTAAAAAAAGAATTAAAAGACTTGAAAATGGAAATCAAGTCAGATATACGTAAGGTCGATAAGAAATTCACTATCCTCTGCAGCGACATGTTGGAAACAAAAACTGATGTTGCCTTATTGTATCAAAGTTAAAGTTCTTATAGCGTGCATAAGCAGGCTTATTTTTTTACGTGTTTTTTGCTATGATATGAAAAAGGGGGAGAGAAATGGAGAAGTCTTCCAACGTTTTCATGGAGAAGTTAAAGGATAATCGAACCCTTATTGGCAGCCTTATTTTATTTATTACATTACTTTGGGGCTATGCATGGGTACTAATGAAAGAATCATTACAATACATGGGACCATTCACATTTTCCTCATTTCGCTTTGGTGTAGGTGCTATTACGTTACTGTTAGTAGCATGGATCTTGAAGCTCGGATTGCCTCCAAAAAAATATTGGAAACATATTGTTATCGTTGGCATTCTGCAAACAGCTATTGTCTTCTTACTAGTCATGTATGCTTTACGATTTGTAGACGCAGGGAAGTCCTCTGTTCTCTTATACTCCATGCCAATGTGGAGTAGTTTATTAGCAGTAAAATTCTTAAATGAAAAATTAAGCTTAGCTAAATCTATAGGGCTATTTATTGGTATGCTAGGACTTTTAACGATTTTAGGATGGGATATTTGGATTGGTCAATCGCCAGAAATGATAATAGGTGAGATTTTAATTATTCTTGCTGCCGTTTCATGGGCAGTGGCAAATACGTATTACCGATTAAAACTTGAAAACCTATCGCAAATACAGGTGTCAGCCTTTCAAATGTTCTTTGGAGCACTGGCTATTATGATGGTTACCCTTTTCATGGAGCATCATGAACCGTTATTAGTAAATAGTAAAAGTGTATACTACATATTATTTACAGGTGTATTTGCATCTGCACTATGCTTTACATTATGGTTTTTAATTCTTAGTTTAGTAGATATGGTTACGGCGACGATATCTACATTACTTGTTCCCATGTTTGGGCTGTTATTTAGTAGTTTTCTGCTTGGTGAAAAAATGACTTTTGGGATTCTAGGTGGGTCAGGGATGATAATTATTGGAATTATCATTGCGCAGAAAAAACGAGTACATGATACGTGATGATTATATCATTTTGGCAATTTGATAAGGGAGAGTATTATATGGGAATAGCTACTATTTATAAGAGTGTGGATGGGAAAAATAAGATTCAAGAAGCCTATGAAGATTATTTAGAAGCCTTTTCACTGCGTTTGGAGCGTGCGTATGTCAAAACACGCTTTGGAAATACGCATCTGCTAATAACCGGGCCGAAAAACGCAAAGCCACTCATTATTCTACAAGGCGGAAATGCAATTAATCCAATGACATTATATTGGTTTAAGGAGCTTTTTCATCATTATCGTATTTATGCGCCAGATACAATAGGCCATCCAGGTTATAGTGACGAAACACGTATTTCTGCAAAAGATCATAGTTTTGCCAACTGGATATCCGATATAATGGATTGGTTTCAATTGGAAAAGAGTGCATTCATTGGTCCATCCTATGGTGCAGGTATTATTCTTAGGTTGGCTACTTTCCAGCCAGAAAGAATAGCTTGTGCCGTTCTTATTAATCCCTCTGGTATTCAACTTGGTTCAAAAAAAGATATGCTACGCCATGTAATACTTCCTTTAGTCTCTTATCATCGTAATCGTAGTGAAGCTAGCTTAACTACAATTACAAATGCATTATCTGCTGGAGTAATGACGGATCAGGATCGCCAATTGATAGGAAATATATTTTCGCACGTAAAATTGGAAAAGAATATGCCAAAATTAACAACAAGGAAGGAGTTAAGAAACTATCACTCCCCTACAATGGTTATCACAGGAGAAAGAGATATCTTTTTTCCAAATCGACGAGTAATGAAGTATGCTCAACAGATTATTCCAAACCTTATTAGCTACCATACCTTTGATATGGGGCATTTTCCATCAACAAGTAATCTTGAACAAATACAAACAGAGATTTATACATTTTTACAAGAGCAGTATTAATGTTATCTCTAAGATTTGAACGAAATTGGTTACAGCCTCTAGTAAGTGTTTAGTTTACAGGAGGCTGAACCCTTACAAGTGGGAAAAAATAGTTTAAGAAGATACCTAACCTTTTGTAATTAATTATTGCTACTAAAAGAATAATAATCCAATAGAAATAGGTATGAAACTATATAATAATAGGATGACACAAAATCCCATTATATCTTTAACTTTTAATCCAGCGATAGCTAAAAGAGGTAATGCCCAGAATGGTTGGATCATGTTCGTCCATGCATCCCCCCATGCAACAGCCATCGCTGTTTTTGCTGTATCTACACCTAAGTCCAAAGCTGCTGGAATCATAATCGGACCTTGAACGGCCCATTGCCCGCCACCAGATGGTACGAAAAAATTAATAATGCCGGCACTAAGAAATGTAAACAGTGGAAAGGTAAACGCATTGGACATCTCAACAAACCATAGAGACATTTGCTCGGATAGACCAGAAGCAACCATCATTCCCATGATCCCAGCATAAAAAGGGAATTGCACAACAATACCACCGACATTTTTAACAGCGTGTGTTGCACTATTTAAAAATCGTCTTGGGGTGCGATGTAAGATAACTCCTAAGAAAAGCATAATAAAGTTAACAATATTGATATTTAAATCGAATCCGTTATTTATAAAAAAATAAATAACATATGCTAACCCCATGATGCCAATCAGGAAAGCTATCGTTTTGCTGTTTTCTAAACGGTCGGCAGGACTTTTATCTTCAACGGAATCTTTCTCGCTATTTTCGTCTATGTTATTTGTTTGCCACTCGGTTGCGTCAGAATGAATTAGTGGATGCCGTGCTTGCATTAAAAAGCGGTTGACAAAAGGTAAGGTGAATAATAGAAAACCAGCTATAAATAAATTAAAACCACTAAATAACGTTTCTGAAACAGGTACTATACCAATCGTATCTTCTAAGAAGTGGCCTGGTGTGGCAATTAATAATGGAATAGAAGCAGATAAGCCTCCATGCCACAGAAGAAATCCACTATAGGCACTTGCCATTAATACACGATAATCAACCGTTGGTACACGTTTCGCTACATGAATGGCAAAAAGAGCTCCAACTACAAGCCCGAACCCATAATTGATTAAACATGCTAAGGAAGCGATAAATGTGACTAATAGTATGGCCTGTGAAGGCGTATTTGCTAGATTACTAATCTTTTTTAACACAACTTTGACTAGTGGTGTATTTGCTAATATGTATCCAGTTACAACAATTAAGGACATTTGCATTGCAAATGCAAGTAAATCCCAAAACCCTGTCCCCCAATAATCAATCATTTGCATTGGAGAACTGTTAGTAAAGATAATTCCTAAAAGAAATACAGTGAATGTAAGTAGGATGGCAAATAAAAACGCATCAGGTAAAAAACGTTGTACCATTCGCTCACAAAATGCAGTGAAAGCCTTCATTCCTTTTCCTCCTTAAATTTTGTGAAATACTTAGCTTTCTCTTGAAAAGAAACCATAAACTTCCGAGTCACTCTATTATAATCATATGCTTCAGCTATAAAAATAGAAAAAATAAAAAAAACGTTTAAACATTGAAAGAATATGCCGATATAAGTAATGTAATCATAGAGATTAATGGTTACAGCCTTAACGTTAAGGACGACAGCACAGTGAATCTACTAATACTTGGTAATAACTCTATATGAGTTGTTATAGATGTGAGACATAAGGATGTGGCTCGCAAAAAATATGCTTACATGGAGGTAAGGAAAAAATGATTATTAATCACAACATTGCGGCGCTAAACACGCACCGCCAACTATCAGGTAACAACAACGCAGTACAAAGCTCATTGGAGAAGCTCTCTTCAGGCTTGAAAATAAACAAAGCTGGAGACGATGCTGCAGGTCTCGCAATCTCTGAAAAAATGCGTGGCCAAATTCGTGGGCTAGAAATGGCTCAAAAGAACTCACAAGATGGGATTTCTTTAATTCAAACTGCAGAAGGCGCACTAAATGAAACTCATTCCATTCTACAACGTATGCGTGAATTGACAGTGCAAGCGTCAAGTACAGGTACTCAAGAGCCAGAAGATTTACAAGCAATCCAGGATGAAATTGATTCTTTAATTCAAGAATTAGGTGGTCAGTCTGGAAGTAAAGGTATCTCTGATCGTACAGAATTTAATGGAAAAACATTGCTTGACGGTAGCCGTACAGGTAGTGGTCAGTTAACTTTCCAAATTGGTGCTAATCAAGGACAGCAATTATCTATCGAAATCGGCGATATGAGCGCTAGTGGTTTAGGTGTTGCAGATGTTTCTGTAGTAGATGGTAGTGGTAACGCTCTAACTACTTCTGGATACGATACACTACTAGACAACATAGACAAAGCTGTAAACACTGTTTCAACTCAACGTTCAGCATTAGGTGCAGTACAAAATCGTCTTGAGCATACTATTAACAATCTTGGGGCTTCTGCTGAGAACTTAACTGCAGCTGAATCACGTATTCGTGATGTTGACATGGCTAAAGAAATGATGTCATTCACTAAGAATAACATCCTTACTCAAGCTGCGCAAAGCATGCTTGCTCAAGCTAACCAACAACCACAAGGTGTGCTACAACTTCTAAGATAAGTTACATTCAATGATGAGCTGTACGTTAAACCGACTTCATGATATGAGGTCGGTTTTTATTTTCTCTATTATTTAATTTTCTTCGTTATTTGCCGATAATAAAAGTGTAATTAGATAGGAGGATTTCATATGAAATTACTACATAAACAAACGTCCTATACGGTAGAAAATGACACTTCTGCAATTCATTTCATTTATGAAAAAGTAAATGAACTTATCCAACAAGAAAACACAGTATTCAGTCATTTAGTTATAGATAATCAAGAGGTTTATGAGGAGCATGAAGCATATATATCAAAACATCTTCAAGAGATTCTTCAAGTGGAAATTGTAACCCATAGTAAGCAGGAGATGATTTGGGAAACGATGGATTCTATTAATGATTATCTAAAACGTGCAATACCAGCACTAAAAGAGCTAATTGATGCTAGCTACCATACGTTTACGAAGCAGACATGGGAAGGGATTGATCAGTTAGCTGAAGGGATGCAATGGATCTTACAGTTTAACATGTTCACAAAAGCATCCAAAATAAAACCAGCTTATTGGGAAAATATTGAGGAGAGTGTTTCAACTTGTGAACAAGGCTTCAAAGCACTGATGGAGGGAATTGAAACAAAGGATACGGTGCTAATTTCAGATATATTATCTTATGAAGTCGTTCCTGCCTATGAATCGCTAGAGAATAATTTAGAAAAGTCACTAGAAGATAGGGAGTTATGCAAAAATGCTAATTGACAACATAGTATTGCTAAGAGCGCGATTCCCTGAAATTCGAAACTATTTTTTAGAGCATGAGAACAAGATAGAATTGAATCGACTAACCATCCTTGAATCAAAAACAGGAGCTAAAACAATTCGATACCAAACGACTGAAGGCAATCCGTTGATGATTCATAGTTTATATGATCCAATTCGTGAAGCAGAGCGAATTATAACTGCACATAGCGAGAGTATTATGGAAGATACACATGTATTTTTCTATGGTGTTGGGCTAGGATATCATATTGAAAAGTTTAAGGAAATGTATCCTAGCAATACGTATTCGATCTATGAACCTTGCCCCGAAGTATTTTTTGAATTGACACAACAAAGGAAACTTAATCAGCTAATAACAAAAAAAACATTACAACTTTATATTGATACCTATGAAAAGGAAGCAATGAGTTATTTAAAGGAATTTGTCTCTAGTAATCAAAACATTTATATTATCACTCTACCAAGTTACGAAAATCTCTTTAAGGAAAAAATGATACAATTTCGATCTAATGTTAAAAAAGTAATTACTAATCGTCGTTCGAGATTACATACAAATGAGAAATTCCAAAAAAGATGGACAATAAATAGTGTACATAACTTTAAATCTGTATTAACTACTCCTAATATGATGAAAGATATTAAGCTTGAGCAATTTAAGAGGAAACCGGCAGTGATTATCTCTGCTGGTCCATCATTAGTGGAAGATATGGAATTTATAAGGTACATTAAAAAAAATGAATTAGCAAATATTTTTTCCGTTGGATCTGCCATAAATAGTTTACTTGAGTATGATGTTATACCGGATGCAGTTTGTACGTATGCTCCTAGCGATAACAATTATAAAGTCTTTGAACGGTTAAATGATAGTGGTTTACATGATATTCCGCTAATTTATGGATCCAGTGTTGGATTTGAAACGTTGGAGAGATTTACTGGACCAAAGGTACACTTTATAACAACAGTAGATAATGTATCTCAATATTTTTTAGGTTCGCAAATTAATGCAAATGATTGTATTAATGATGCAACGTCTATTGCGGTATTAATGGTACAGTTATTGTCAGAAATAGGCTGTGATCCAATAATTTTTGCAGGACAGAATTTGGCATATAAGGATGATGAACTATATGCTAAAGGAATTGGCTATACACACTTGAAGAATGGATTTAATAAAGAGATTATAAAAAAGGGAGTTCCGATTAAAGATGTGTATGGTAATGAAATTAAATCAAATATTACGTTTAATAACATGAGAGAAAGTATTGAGCAAATTGTAACACATTATAAAGGCAATACCTTTATAAATACAACAAAAGGAGGAGCTGAGATTAAAGGAGTTCCTTTTTGTCCTATTGAACAAGTGATTGAAGAAGTTTTAACTCATTCAATAATCAAAGAAAAATGGTGGGAAACAGCAAATTCTTATGATCAAAGTGTATTGTCGGATAAATTAAATAGTTTAGAAAATTACATGCACCAATTTTACAATATTATTGAAAACATAAACAAATTGATTCGAAAATTAAATAAAAATATTGCTTTAAAAAATAGAATTAACTTGGAAAAAGCTTTTGGAGAATTTGATTATCTTTATTCTAATTTAAACGAAAATATGTACTATAGAAAATTTGTTGTTCCTTATGTACGAGTTCATGTGGATTTTCTAATTAATGAAATGAATCATATCGTTATGGAAGCTGATCCAATTAAAAAAGCAAATCATATTGTTGAACTGTTTACTAGGTTTATTCAGAATTGTAGGAGTGCAGGTGTAGAGTTGGAACAACTAATTAATGAACAAATAGATAGGCAATTAATTTCATCAAAGATAAATTAATTGAAATATGGTAACTAGAAGAGGTAACGAGATGAATACGATTAACATATTACATATTGCTAGTTTTAATGGGAATATTGGAGATAATGCAAATCATAATGGATTGAGAAATAAACTAGAAAAAATCCTATTTCCCAAGAAACTGAATTTTAAAGAAATTGAGATGAGGGAATTCTATCAATCATGGAACTTACGAGACTTTAACAGTAATGCGTTTATTGAACTTTGTAATGAATATCATTTGGTAATCATTGGTGGAGGGAATTTTTTTGAACTTAAATGGGATTATTCATTTACAGGAACGACTATAAATATAAGCAAAGAAACATTATTGAAAATTAGTACACCAATATTGTTTTTTGGCTTGGGATGTGATATTGCTAAGGGTGCAAGTGAAAATGCTATTTATAAATTTGATGAATTTTTATCTAACGTAACAAGCTCTGATAATTATTTAGTGTCTGTTAGAAATGATGGCTCCTATCAAACATTACAATCGTTATACGGAACGAAGTATAACGATAAAATATATCGGATAGCTGATGGAGCTTTTTTTATGACTACTGATACGTATGACTTTCCTGAGTTACAATGTAATTATCAGTCAATTGGAATCAATATTGCACGTGATATGGAATCTATTCGATTTAATAAAAATATTACCTATAAAGAATTCATCAATGGATTTTCAACTGTATTAGATACATTTCTAGAAAACAATAAATTGTATCAAATAATTTTAATTCCACATATATATAGCGATCTAACCGCTATTTCTGATCTACTTAATTACTTGAATGATAAACATAGAAGAACAAGAGTGAAAGTTGCTCCATATTTAACAGGGAGAGGCTCAGAAAGTTATATTTTTGGATTATATCAACAATGTAAATGTATATTAGGAATGAGGTTTCATAGTAATGTCTGTGCTATTGCCCATAATATACCAACTATAGCACTAAGTAGTTATAAAAAGATAAATGATTTATACCGTGAGTTATCTTTAGAAGATAGATTAGTGAATGTAAACGAGAGAGGGTTTGAAGAAGTATTGTTAAGCAAGCTTAACAATACGTTGAAAACACTAACTACATTATCAAACGAATATACCTATAAAAATGAACAACTTAAAAAGCAAAATGATTCTTTTTATTGTGATCTAAAGAATTGGCTAGAGAGAAAGGGAATTTTATAGTTAATTTTATTCATAGAACAAATTGTAACATGCTACAGCAATATAATGGTAGCTCTAAATACTCCCAAGCAGACAGATTAGTATCAGCTATCTACTTGGGAGTATTTCAGTTATCTTTCATGATATAAATCATAGAAAAGTTCTACATCTTTTAAATCGTCTATATCCAAATCGAATTTTTCTTCCATGATATATGAATATTTGTTATCATTTAAGCTAGTATTGCTGTGAAGTGTAGCAGTATTATTTATATAAATTGCTCCATTTACTTTATACACCTCAGGAAAGTCCTGCCTTCTTAATGTACTCGTCTTGTTTATGATATTTTCTAATTTATTGTTCTTGTTTATAGTTCTCATTAAAATTGGGTGCTCTTTAACTTTTGTAACACTAACAAGACTTTCATGGTTATTATTAATAACACTTTCAATAGCCTCATCTATATGCCAATGTTTTCGTAGTGGTTGTGTTGGTTGTAAAACGACTACATAGTCGTAATTATATCCACGTTCTTTTTGTTTTTCCACAACATGCATAACTGTATCAATGGTTCTTGAATGATCTTGCGCTAATTTTTCTGGTCTTAGATATGGAACGTTAGCGCCAAGATTGATGGAAATTTGCGCTATTTCTTTATCATCAGTAGATACGATTATTTCATCTAAATAGTTTGATAACAGGGCTTCATCAATTGTATATTGTATTAATGGTTTATTGTGAATCGGTATGATATTCTTCCGTGGGATACCTTTAGAACCACCTCTTGCTGGTATTATAGCTAAAATTTGTTTTCCTTTATACATTTGTTACACCCACTAAATTGGTATCTATAAATTTTTTTTGTATGGGAATATTCCATATACTTTCATCCTCTAGTAGGTTAATAAATTTCTTATGACTAGTACCGTCACCAAAATTTAAATTTCTACTAGTTGGATGTTTAATGGAAGATATGGCATTTCCAATTTGTTGCTTTTCTTCCTCAATACTAATGATGATATCTTGAAATTTAGTAGGGTCATACCTTCCCTGCTGTCTGTTTCCTATATTTATCGATGGTATGCCATAAATACTAGCTTCTCTAATCCCAGCACTTGAATTTCCAATTATAAACTGTGCATGTTTAAGTAATGTTAAGAAATATTCAAATCGCATGGAAGGGTAGACTTTAATATTATCAATCTCTTTAAATCTATTATATTCTTTAATAATAATATGGTTGCCTTCATCATTATTTGGATAAATTACAATAAAATTCTGATTTGATTCAATCAGTGAATCTACCAGGTTGTTAACGTGGCAAGATAATTTATCTAATTCTGTTGTTACTGGATGATACATTACGATAGCATATGCCCCAAAATTAATATCATATCTATCTTTAACCATTGCCAATGACGGTAAATCATCAGAAAGCATTATGTCAATATCAGGTGAACCAATAATATGTATAGTTTCTTCTTTTTCACCTAACTGTAATATTCTTCTTCTCGCTTCTTCATTACTTACTAAGTGAATATGAGAGAATTTGGTTATCGCATGCCGAATTGATTCATCGATAGTTCCTGAGACTTCTCCACCTTCAATGTGTGCAACACGAATATTATTAAAGGCTCCGACTATAGCTCCAGCTAATGCTTCTAGTCTATCACCATGTATGATAATTAGATCAGGTTTATTTTCTTGTACGTAGTTACTAATTCCGGAAATCGTATTGCTTAGTGTAATATCCATGTGTGATCTATCGTTCTGGTTAATGTACAGGTACATATTCTTAAATCCGTCTTTTTCTATTTCCTTCCATGTTGAACCATATTTCTCTAACATATGCATACCAGTAACAAACACGTATAATTCAAAGGAATCACTTTTTTCAACTTCATTCATTAAAGATTTAATTTTCCCGTAGTCTGCTCGAGTACCTGTAATGAAAAGTATTTTCTTTTTTTTACTCATTTCCATCAGTTTATATCACTCCATGACAAGTGCTCATCTATATCTATATCTCGATTAACGGTTTTCCCAAGGATATCTTTGTAATGTTCCGCTTTTATATCTCCTGTACCTGGTCTTTTAACCCAAATATTGTCTTTTGTGAGCGTATTACCAGATTTTAGTTCTTTGGTAGTAACAACTGTTGCAAAGGCAAAATCAATTGTTACTTTTTCTTCATCTGCAGGTTTTTTGTCTCCTCCCCGCATTTTAAATATTTGTGAAGTTCCTTCTATCAATTCGCCTAGTTGATTTGGATCCATGGAACAAACAATATCAGGTCCTTTTCTAGACATACGATCTGTAAAGTGTCTTTCTAAAATAGAGGCACCTAATGCGCTAGCTGCTAAACAAGCATTATTATTAGTAGTATGATCGGAAAGTCCGATAATAGCATTAGGGAATTCCTTTTCCAATTGCTCCATACCTCCAAGTCTTACAAGTTCAGGAGGAGTTGGATATAAGTTTGTGCAATGCAATAGAGCGTATGGTATATTGTTTCTTTCTAGAATAGATACGGTTTTCTTTATACTGTCAATATTATTCATTCCTGTAGAAACAATCATGGGTTTGCCAAAGGAACAAATGTGCTCAATTAATGGATAATTATTACATTCTCCTGATCCAATTTTGTAAGCTTGAACATCCATTGCTTCTAATCGATTAGCTGCGGCTCGTGAAAATGGAGTACTGAGGAAGATCATTCCTTTACTTTCAACATAGCTCTTTAGCTCACGTTCATCTGCTTCATTTAAGGCACATCGCTCCATCACCTCATAAATGGAAACGTCTGTATTTCCTGGTATGACGTTTTTAGCTTCTTTACTCATTTCATCAGTAACCACGTGCGTTTGATGTTTAATTATTTCGGCACCCACATTATAAGCAGCATCTACCATTTTTTTTGCAATATCTATATTCCCTTCATGATTAATACCAATTTCTGCAATAACTATAGGTTTGAAATCTTTACCAATTTTACGATTTCCTATTTTTAAGTAAGGGTGAGTCATGGTTATACCTCCGTATAGGTCGTTGTTACATTCCCTTATATTAGGGGGAATGTTTAATCATGTATTTCTTTTTATATCGACAAATTACTACATATTTAAAATGTAGTTAAGAAATAAAATAATACCAGTCCCTATAAATTCATTACAACTGATCGATTTATCACTTTTAGACAGTAGGTTTTTAACTAGCAAACTGTTATATGGGCGGTTTCTTGATCTAATAAGTAAAACCAATTTTATTAATTTTTGTATTCAAAAAAGGGCTGCTTTTAAGGCAGCCCCTTCGGAAGTCAATCCATTAACTATAAGGATATTGTCGTGCTTTATGTTGTATACTAATCCATTTAAATGTTGTGAAGGCATCTAAGCTCCACTCTCCATTTAATCGGCCAAGTCCAGAATTTTTCACACCACCGAAGGCAACATTTGGTTCGTCGTTAATCGTACCATCATTAATATGGATCATACCAGTATCCATTTGCTTTGCGAGCTCTGCTCCTCGTTCCACATCTCTTGTGTGAATGGCTCCACTTAATCCATAATCACTTTTATTGGCATAAGCAATAACCTCTTCATCACTGGAAACTTTCATTATCGATATGACTGGAGCAAATAGCTCCTCATTTGCTAATGTCATGTCTGGTGTAACATCTGTAAATACTACTGGTTCCACAACATTTCCTTTAACTCCTCCGTGGACAATCGGCGTTGCACCTTCCTCAATTCCTTTTTCAATCAAATTCACGGTATTTTTCACTTGTTGCTCATTGATAAGTGGTCCAATAATTGTAGTTGGATCACTTGGGTCGCCGCAAGTTAATGTTGATACTTTTGCTTGATATTTTTCTACAAATTCGTCATACACGTCTTCATGAACAATTAAGCGATTTGCAGACATACAAATTTGTCCTTGATGGGTGAAACGACTAAAAACTGCAGCACTTACTGCTAAATCCATATCAGCGTCGTCAAGAACAACAAGAGCACTGTTACCACCTAACTCTAAATGAGCTTCCTTTAAGTTTTTTCCAGCCACTGCACCGATATGTTTTCCAACTTTTGTAGATCCAGTAAAAGAAATAGCTCGTGGAATTGGATGTTCCACAAAATAATCGCCAATTTCAGCAATTTCCGTAGTAATGACATTTAATAATCCCTTTGGTAATCCAGCGTCTTCAAAAATTTTGGCAATCATTGTTCCACCAGTAATCGCTGTATGCTCATGTGGTTTCAATACGACGCCATTACCAGATGCTAATGCTGTAGCTACTGATTTCATGGAGAGAAAGAATGGAAAATTAAATGGACTAATTACACCAACTACTCCAACAGGTACACGATACACTCTATTTTCCTTATGATCAATTGGTGAAGTTAATATTTTTCCATCCATACGAAATGGAAAAGTGGAAGCCTCTTTTATTATATTTGTTACGAGCCCGATTTCGAATTCAGCCTTTAGTCGGGTTCCACCAATTTCTTCAATAATAATGGATACAATCGATTCATGGTTGCTTTCAATGAAATGTACAGCCTTTTCAAACACTTCTCGCTGTGTAGTTGGATTAGTATTTGCCCACTGTTTTTGTACGGAGGCTGAAGCTTGATAAGCCTGATTCAAATCATCTGTAGTTGCAGCTTTGTAAGTAGCAATAATTTCTCCGTTATATGGATTTTTATTCTCCATTATTGTGGTTGATGAACCCTCACGCCATGTTCCGTTAATGTATTGACTGTTTAATTTTTTGAAATCCATTTGTATCACTCCTTGTTTAATTTTTTAGTTGAATGTTCTCTTTCGCTAATTGTGCCAATGTGTGTATGTTCCCATTTATTTCCTGCATTGTGGCAGTTAGCTCTTCGATCGCTGCCGATTGACTGTCTGATTCTAAGTTGGCATCCTGAATATAGGTATCGAGATTAGATATTACTTCCTTAATATTATCCGTAATGGTGTGTATTTCTGTTACCTGGTCTTTTGAATTAGCTGCCATATTTCTAATTTCATCTGCTACAACAGAAAATCCTCTTCCGTGTTCCCCAGCTCTCGCTGATTCAATTGCTGCATTAAGCCCTAATAAATTACTTTGATCGGCTATCCCCTTGACAACATTTGATACTTTTTCAATGGTATCAACGCGATTTGTGACTTCTGTAGCTTTTTCTGAAATAAAGGACATGTTACTGGCAAGCCCGGTAATGGACTCAGCCATATCTTGAATCGTATTAGTCACATCATCAAACACGGCAGATAAATTTGTTGCAACTTCCGATAGCTGATTTGCTTTTTCAACACTTAGGCCTACTCCTACACCACCAATAACATTTCCTTCTTCGTCGTGTAGAGGAATAGCTCGAGCAATTAGGTTTACGCCGAATAGTTCTGCAGGGACAATGGCTGCTTGATTTTTATTCTCTAAAATAGCATTTGTAACAATATCCCCTTCTACTAAAGGGTCACCAGGATTTACATTAAGCGAGAATGTTTCCGCTGGAAAGTTGATCACTAACTTTTCTGTATCATAAATTCCAATTGTTATATCATCATTTATTAAGCTTTGTAAAAATGGTCCAACGGTGACAAAAGATTGTAATAATGGATGAATATTTGTTTCTGCTAATTTTTCAGCATTGGCAAAGGTCATATTTTTCACTCCTGTCTTTATTTCAATTTGTTGTTAATAATTGTACGTCATTATTATCGGTAAAAATGCCTAGAATTAAAGAGACATAAGAAATTATTAACAGTTTTTACACATATGCAATAGATATATAGACTTATAAAAAAGCACATATTTCCAATTTTATCTTTATCATTTTAAAAATCCTGCCGATAACAATGGTATACAAAAATGAACATGACATGGTTGATAAGGGCAAACTTTTCGAAAGGGGAGGACGCAAAGCCTAGGGTCTAAGGATTCTATCTATGATCGCCTGGTTGCCAAGTATTTTCTTTTATTTGTTTCTTCTTATATAGAAGTGACACTTTTCCTACATCAGCTAGGTGAGGTGTTCACAACTATAAATAAAAGAGGTTTTTTGGCTATTCGTTATCAGGATAGCTTTTTTGATGGAAAGTTATGTAATTTGAACAGGAGGATTAAATGTGGACAAAACATCTATTATAGGAATCTTTTTAGGAATTATTGCAGTTGGCGTAGGAATGGTATTAAAAGGAGTTGATCTGGTTGCACTCGTTAATCCAGCGGCTATATTAATTATTTTTATAGGTACTGCTGCATCTGTTTGTATTGCTTTTCCAATGAGTACACTTAAAAAGATTCCAGCTTTAGTGAAAATTATTTTTTCGGATAAACAACAATATAATCATAGAGAAGTAGTTGAGATGTTTACACAATTAGCTGATCAAACGAGAAAAGAAGGTCTATTGTCATTAGAAAAGCAGCTAAAGGAAATTGATGATCCTTTTTTACAGTCTGGCTTACAGTTTGTAGTAGATGGACAGTCTCCTGAGTTTATTCGAGAAGTTATGCTAGAGAAAATTAATGCTATGGAAGACAGACATCAGGAGGGAGTTGCTGTTTTCTCTCAAGCAGGTACATATGCGCCGACCTTAGGTGTGTTAGGGGCAGTAATTGGGTTGATAGCTGCATTAGGTGATATGCAGAATATGGATGTGCTTGGACATGCTATATCCGCTGCGTTTATTGCCACTTTGTTAGGTATTTTTTCAGGATATGTACTTTGGCATCCTTTTGCAAATAAGCTTAGAGAAAAATCGAAAAAAGAAGTGCAAATAAAGGAGATCATGCTGGAAGGAATGTTATCTATTACAGTTGGTAATTCTGCAATGGTTGTACAAGATAAACTAGGCTCGTATTTGTCAACGAAGGAATTTGCTTCCTTAAAAAAGGATGAGACAGATGCGTAGAAATAGACAGCGAAAACAACATCATATTGATGAATCATGGTTACTTCCCTATTCCGATTTATTAACATTATTGCTCGCTCTATTCATCGTATTATTTGCAATGAGTGAGGTTGATACACAAAAATACAAAGAATTATCACGTGTGTTTCAAAATGAGTTTTCTGGAGGACAAGGTATCTTAGAGGAGAGTAATCATTCTATTGAACTCCCAAATAAAGTTGATGAGGACAACAAAGAAGAAGAGAAACAATTAACACCAAATGAACAGGAACTAAAGGATTTACAAGAAGTACAGAATCAAATGAATAAATATATTGCTGAAAAAGGGCTCCATGATAAATTAGACACAAAACTGACAGATGAAGGATTGTTAATATCTATATTAAACGATATATCATTTGATTCTGGGAGTGCTGAAGTTTCGACGAATGGTAAGCAAATTGCGGAGGAAGTATCAGAGTTTCTTTATACGGACCCGCCCCATCAAGTGGTAGTTAGTGGTCATACGGATGATCGCCCAATTAATTATGCCGAATTTACTTCAAACTGGGAATTAAGTGTGACTCGAGCTGTCAATTTCATGCATTTATTATTAAAAAATGAAAAACTAGATCCAACTAAATTTAGCGCTAAAGGGTATGGACCGCATCAACCAGCTGTACCTAATTCAAGCGAGAAAAATCGCGCGAAAAATAGACGAGTTGAAGTTCTTATATTACCGAATTATGAAATTGATACACAGAACATTGATCGGAATAAAAACAACTAGTTTTGTAAATCAGGAGGAACAGAATTGAAAAAAGTATTGACATTTAAGAGCATAAAAATGAAGTTGTTCGTTGCGTTTTCTGTCATCATCATATTTGTACTATTGCTAGGCATTACAAATTTTATTGGTATGAAACAGAGCAATGCAAACACAAAAGAGATAATAAAAGAAGAAATGCAGCTATTAGTGGCAGATGAACAGCTGGCTATAAATATGGCTGAACGGACAAGTCAAATCCGCGGATATTTGTTATATGGTGAAAATAAATACAAACAGAACTTTAAGGATACAGTGGAAGAAACAATCAAGCTTGAGAATTTTGTGTTGGATCACGCAGATTCAAAGCAAGTAAAATCTTTAATGGATAAAAAAATTGAGTGGGGCCATCTAACGGATAAAGTTTTTAAGGAGTATGATAGTGGAGACAAAGAAAAAGCAATGCTCATTATGACGAGCCAGGTGCAGCCACTTGCAAATGATTTGATAAGTGGATTTAAGGATTTAGCAGCAGATAAAGAAAGAACTATCAATAGCATGGGAGAGTCGATGATTGAAACAGGCAATTCCTTACTTATAATTGGTATAGTGGTTACTGCAGTAGTCATTATACTAGGAGCCTTGATTGCATTAATTACATCAAATTCAATTACGAGGCCATTGCAATTAGTTAAGCAGCGAATGAATATTATTGCCGAAGGAAAGCTTAACCATGAACCGTTGGTGGTTAAAACAAAAGATGAAATTGGGCAACTGACCAATGCAGCTAATACCATGAATGCTAATTTAAAGGAACTCCTATCTAAAGTGAAACAAGTTTCTTCAAAAGTAAATGACCAAAGTGAAGCATTAACACAGGCGGCTAATGAAGTTCAACAAGGTACAGAGCAAGTTGCTGTAACTATGCAGGAATTAGCATCAGGTTCGGAAGGACAAGCTAGTCATGCAGGAAACTTGGCAAGTATGATGCATGATTTTGATCGAAGTATTCAGGAAGTAAATACGAGTAGCGAAATGATTCAGAATGCTTCTATTGAAATATTAGATCAAACGGAAGCTGGACAGGTTACTATGGTATCTACAAAGGACCAAGTTAGGAAAGTTGATCAAATTGTGAAGGATGCTGTCCAGCGAGTAGAAGGATTGGATACTAAATCGCAGCAAATATCTAATTTAGTAACAGTAATTAGTGACATAGCAGAGCAAACAAATCTACTTGCATTGAATGCAGCAATTGAAGCAGCAAGAGCAGGTGAACATGGCCAAGGTTTTTCTGTCGTAGCGGACGAAGTTCGAAAGCTTGCAGAACAGGTTTCCTCGTCGTTAGATGAAATAACAAATGCCGTGGGAGATATTCAATCAGAGTCACAATTTGTAGTAACTACCCTACAAACAAGTTATCGAGAAGTAGAAGAGGGAACAGGTCAAATGGAGTCGACCGAAGAAACATTTAATACGATCTATACCTCTGTTAAACATATGACCGAACAAATTAGAGCAGTGAAAAATCACTTAGTAGGAATTGCTGAAAGTAGTAAAGAAATGAATGGTTCAGTAAGTGAAATTGCAGCTATTTCACAGGAATCAGCAGCTGGTGTGGAGCAAACTTCTGCTTCGACTCAACAAACCAGTAGTTCAATGGAAGAAGTTGCCGCTAACGCTGACCAACTAGCGGATTTAGCTGATGAATTAAATATGTTAATTAAACGATTTAATTTGTAGTATTATACAGGTTAAAGAAAGTAATACATGGAATGAATCTTGTTGTATATAAATAAAGAGATACTACCCCAGATTGGAGTAACAGCAAGCTCCAAACAAGCGGAATAAATAGAAAAACATGGTAATATATCATGTTTTTTTATTATGTAAAGCTAAGGGATCAAGGGTTCGACAAATAATGCCAAAAAAAGTCACAGAAAAGTCTTTGACCAAATAGGAGGATTGCGTTATAATTAAAAATCGTTATTAGCTAAAGATATAACTAAACAAATTAAAAATTGAGATTTAAAATTAGAGGTGAAAAAAGTGAAGAAATTAGTATCAACAAAAATGGGGTTCTTCGCGGTTGCACTGGTTTTATTTTGGATAAAAACGTATACGATATATAAATTTGAATTCAATCTAGGTGTAAGTGGGGCAATGCAAGAATTTCTATTATTCTTTAATCCTCTCAGTTCTGGATTAATTTTTCTCGGACTAGCCTTATTTGCAAAAGGTAGAAGAGCAGGAATATGGATTATCGTAATAGACGCAATTCTTTCATTTATCTTATATGCAAACGTCGTGTTCTATCGCTTCAATAGTGATTTCATTACCATTCCTACGTTAATGCAGACAGATAACTTTGGAAGTATTGGTGGAAGTATTGCTGATTTAGCTCAAATGCATGATTTGCTGTATGCAGTCGATATCATTTTACTAATCGTATTGTATACCACGATACGTAAAGGTTGGTCAGTAAGTCGTATACAACTCCGTAAGCCATTTATGGTATTAGCTGCAGGTGTATTAGCTTTTACTATTAATCTAGGATTAGCAGAAGCTGACCGTCCACAGTTATTAGAAAGAACATTTGATAGAAACTATTTAGTGAAATATTTGGGAGCATTTAACTTTACCATTTATGATGCTATTCAAAGTGCTAAAACGTCAACTAGACGTGTACTAGCAGATAGTAGTGACATCGTAAAAGTAGAGAACTACACGAAATCGAAGTATGCAGAACCGAATGAAGCGTATTTTGGTAAGGGTGAAGGAAAGAATATTATTAAAATTCATTTAGAGTCTTTTCAATCATTCTTAATTGATTATAAGCTACATGGAGAAGAAGTTACGCCATTTTTGAATTCTCTCGTTCATGATCAGGAAAAAGGCTTCACATATTTTGATAACTTCTTCCATCAAACAGAGCAAGGTAAAACAGCTGATGCAGAATTAATTACAGATACTTCATTATATGGGTTACCACAAGGAGCAGCCTTTGTTACTAAAGGTAGTAACACTTTTCAAGGGCTACCAGCTATACTAGGACAACAACAAGGTTATACAAGTTCTGTATTTCATGGAGATGGTAAATCATTTTGGAATCGTGATGAAGTATATAAACACTTAGGTATTGATGAGTTTTATCATGAAGCGTATTTTGATATGAGTAAAGAAAATGTTATTAATTATGGCTTAAAGGATAAACCATTCTTCGAAGAATCAATGCAATACCTTGAAGAAATGGATCAACCATTTTATGCCCATATGATGACTCTAACTCACCATCATCCGTATCTCATTGATGAAGAAGAGGCAAGTATTGAGCCAGCTGAAACAGGAGATGGTTCTGTTGACAGATACTTCCAAACAGCTCGCTATTTGGATGAATCGTTAGAACAATTCTTTAATGATTTGAAAGAAGCAGGTTTATATGAGGACTCAATTATTATGATCTATGGAGACCACTATGGAATATCTGATAACCATAACAGGGCAATGGCCGAGATTACTGGAGAAGAAATTACTCCATTGAAAAATGCTGATTTACAGCGTGTGCCCTTCATGATTAAGGTGCCAGGAGTAGAAGGGCAAGGTATTAATCATGAATATAGTGGCCAAATCGATGTTATGCCAACGCTACTGCATATTTTAGGAATTGATGCCAGAGATTACATTCAATTTGGTACAGACATGTTTTCAGAGGATCATAAAGATTTCGTCCCATTTCGTAATGGTAACTTTATGACAGAAAAATATAGTTATGTTGATGGGAAATACTACGATAATGCAACAAAAGAGGTTATTGAAGAGCCTACTCCAGAAATGAAAGAAATGCATGAGACAGTTATGAAGGAGCTAGAGCTTTCCGATGAAGTGTTGTATGGTGACCTATTACGTTTCTATACACCAAATGAAGATTGGCAACCTGTAGATGAAAATGAGTATTTCTACGGTGGACCAGATGATGAAAGTGGAAAGGTAGAAGAATAAAGAAAAAAATGGGAGACTATACTAAGCCTCCCAGTTTTTTTGTTTAGGTTATAATTTTCTAAATCAAGAGTAGGACAACTATATGGTGTATATGCTCATTTTTTACAGTAGCTATGCAAGAACTTAATTTGACCTGATAATTATCTGAAAATTTAACAAATAACCATTTTAACATAGAATCCTACCAAATGCATTACATCGTCTGTTAAAAGTTACATACAATAAATTATACAAGCATTAGATGCTTGGTGTATATCATATAGCAAGGAAACCTAAATATAAATGCAAACAAATGTTCTGTTTCGAGGTATTTATTTTATAATGTATGATATACTAATTAACAGATAACGTTCTTTTAGGACAATCGGCTAGCCCTATTTTTTTCTGAGGGGGTGAGCCAATTGAACATTTATGAAGTGTTTATGGTGATGTTTTCGTTTGGCACCTTTTTGGTAGCTTTCTTGACTCTGATCATACGGATCATCAATAAAAAATAGACCTCCCTTTAGCCTTACATGCATGGAGAGGCCTATTTGCGGAAAGCCGATCCCTAGGGGAACTGCTTATCTTTGACCACAGTTGCAGCTGTGGTCTTTTTAGTATATGCATAATTCTACCTATAGTATACCATAAAACAAGCATATACACAGAATTTAAACAGGAGCAAGAATGGATGAACACCTAGTGATTATGATAGTTGTATAACTTATAACATGTTTATGAAAAAAGTTCATAAATTTGTCACAAATAAACATAATTTGCAGACTTCGTCAAAATGCTTAGATGAAATCATGATTTTCATTGATTTTATGACAACAATTGATTGAATTCGACGAAATAAAACGCTTGTCACTAGTAATATACCCTTCAATTCGACATTAATGTCAAAATTTAAAATGCTTGACTACTATGAGATAATGAGTATATAGTCTTAGATATTTAGAATTATTAATGGATAGGAGGTTTATTTTAGAATTAAATAAATTGTAATACCTCTACTATGTACAACCTGTTCTTACAAAAAAGGGGGAATGAATAAGGAGGATTATATGAACAAGTCTAGATATATGCTTTCTGAACATCAAGCAGAGAAAAATTTACTTCCAAAAAATCATATAGCAAGTTGTTTTTCTCCCTATCATAAAAAACAATTAATATTTTCATCAAATGAATTCAATTACTTGTGTTGCTGTAAATATATGGAGAGAGTTCAGTCTAAAATGGTTGTATGTCAGCTTGAATGGATAAGTACATATGTTTTAACTAATTGATTCATGAAGACAAAGGAAATAAAGGTATAGCCGAACTATAATCTAAGGATACAAATATCCGGAGCGTAGTCCGGTTTTTTATTGGACATTAGAAATGGCTGGGTTATACGAGGATAGCACGAGTCTGATGATCCACTTGTCTAAGCAAATTTTGGTTGGATGTTAGTAGATGCCGTTTGGTGGAAAGTCTCTGTCATATTTCAGATTTTGATGAAGCATCATATTAGTATTCGGCATTATTTCAACGTGAATTATCTCATATACTATCTGGCAGTAAAAGCCCCACTGATTGAAGTTCTCTTTATTTATATCCATTCCCTTTTAACATAGAACAAACGATAATTGTACCGACCTGTAGGTTTTTAATTTTGAGAATGAATATCTCCTGCTTATAGTGTTTGTAGAGATATGCTATATTAAGGAAAGGATATATTTATGAAGGGAGCACCTCTAGTTGGAAATGCATCAATCGAAAGAACAAACAACGAATGTATATCGTTTTCTTCTCGTATTTGGAATTATTATTGTAGCATTTAATTTACGGCCGTCTATTACATCTGTTGGTCCAATTATTGGCACAATAAGGGATAGCTTGGGACTTTCAAATGGGAGTGCAGGACTATTAACCAGTTTGCCGTTAATTGCTTTTGCTGTTATGTCTCCAATTGTTCCAAAGTTAGGAAATCGTTTAACGAATGAACGAGTCATGTTACTTGGTTTAATTCTACTTTTTATAGGTATCAGTATTCGTTCCTTATCAACAGTTTTTTTGCTTTTCAGCGGAACATTGCTCATTGGTATAGGAATAGCGATATGTAATGTTCTTCTTCCTGGTGTCATTAAGGAAAAGTATCCTGCAAAGGTCGCTGTTATGACAAGTATCTATTCCACTGCAATGGGAATATTTGCTGCTACAGCTTCAGGGCTAAGTGTACCAATTGCTCAAGGACTTGGATTAGGCTGGCAAGTGGCCTTGTTCGTTTGGGCAACTCCAGCTTTAATAGGAATTGGTGTATGGGTTTATCTTGTTCGCAGGAATCCTACAAAACAGCAGGTATATCATTTTGAATCTGCTGCAGATAACCGTATCTGGAAGTCTTCTTTAGCGTGGCAAGTAGCAGCATTTATGGGATTTCAATCTTTTTTGTTCTATGTGACGATTTCATGGATGCCCGAAATACTTCATGATTATGGCATTAGTATAGCTGCTGCAGGATGGATGTTATCTTTTTTACAGTTTATAGGGTTACCGGCTAGTTTTCTCGTTCCTGTATTAGCTGGTAAATTTAAATCACAACGTGGCTTAGTCTTGGCAATGGGATTTTGTTCAGTAAGCGGGTATACAGGCTTATTACTAGGTGAATCTATTGTCGTCATGGTTATTAGTACAATCTTAATTGGTTTTGCTCTTAGTGGAACATTTGCGTTAGCATTAACTCTACTTAGTATGCGAGCACGAACCGGAAAACAGGCAGCGGAGTTATCAGGTATGGCACAATCGTGTGGGTATGTTTTAGCAGCTTTTGGTCCAATTGTTATTGGCTATTTGTATGATGTTACCCATTCATGGAATATTCCGCTAGTAACGTTGATTAGTGTAGCACTCATTGTAGTATTATTTGGCATGGGAGCAGGTCGGGATAAATATGTGTTTGATGAATAATGTAGGTTGTGACATCCGTGCTGAAGGCTTATAGCATTTGCGATTTTTATTTCTGGAAGGTAACGATACGCTTAGCGTTCACTTCTTTTTATTTTGCTAGTATGTACGCCGTCAAATTTATACTACTGATATTTGTTACCGCGTTTGATGTCCGTGTATCAGTTGCAAGTTTGTCCTTGTCGTTTGTAATTATTGGATCAATTATCGGATTATTCGTTATTGGATTTTATCTGACCCCATATTTAGTATGCTCTGTTTAATTAGGTCCATTATTCCTTTTCTGATATGCGATCATTAGAGTAATAGGCTCACTAATTACTTGTTGGCTTGCTTGTCTCTTTGGTTAAAAGTGAGTTCGTAGTTTACGCATTATTATTCTTTGCACTTGTATGATAATGACATTAAGTAACTACCTCATCTTATGATAATAGGACTCTGTATTACTTGTTATGGTTGTTTACAGCACATTCTTTAACGGCAACAGCAGTTAGTGAGGAAACTACTCATCATAAAGGGAGTGTGTCAAGCTTATATTTTTAGTATCTTATTATATCGAAGGATCACTAGGCAGTACCACTGTGCTTGCTCCATATGGGAGAATATGGATGGCTTTAATTACTTTTATAGGTATATTACGAGTTATATATGTATTCACTGTAAAGACCTTCAGTACTTTATCTCACATATAACTGGCAATAAAACCCCCACTGATGAAGGTTTCACTTTATTATTAGAAATAGATAAAAGAGAGGAGATTTGCTGTGATTAGATATCTACTTATGGAAGCAGTCGGATGGGTATTCACTGCAGTAGGTGCCTATTTTATATATGAAGATACTTCAAATATAATCGCCTATAGCATTTTATTTATAGGGATTATGCTTATCGTTTTTAACTTTCCGAAAGGTCTTAGGAAAAGAGATAAAAAAATTGAGGACAAGTGAATCGATTATATCTGTGCTTTTCTCTTTTTATCTCACATATAATTGGCAGTAATTCCCATCTTAGGCCATAGCGATAAGCGAGGGATCGACTGCTAGTAATGTCCGATTGCTTCCAAGGCCTTTAGGTCATATCCTTGTGGTACTAACAATCCGTGGGTGATAACAAAACTTCCACGGATTGAAGTTTCATTTTATTTCATGAAATCTGGTAGTTCGGTAAGATGAATTCCCCAAACTAAAGGGAGTAAAAAGTAAACACTTATTGTAACTAGAACGATACCAATAAGGTTTAATACGATTCCTGCTTTGGCCATATCTGGAATACGTAAATAGCCTGCTCCAAATACAACAGCATTAGGTGGTGTTGCAACAGGAAGCATAAAGGCACAAGATGACGCTACTCCTGCAGCGATCATGACAACATAAGGATGGACGCCAAGTGCAATTGCAAGTGCAGCCATAATTGGATACATCATATTGGCAGTTGCTGTATTCGAAGTGATTTCTGTTAAAAAAATGACTAATGCAGTAATAACAAGTAGGACAATAAAAATATGAATTCCTTGTAATGTGATTAACTGTGTACCAATCCATTCCGTAAGCCCTGATTGTGTAAAGCCTGCTGCAATAGCCAAGCCTCCTCCAAACAATAGCAAAATTCCCCAAGGTAATTTGACAGCTGTATTCCAATCCAATAAGAAATCACCTTGTTTATTTTTAGAAGGAATGATGAATAGAATGATTGCTGCAGCCACTGCAATAATGGCATCATTTATATTTTGGTTTAATTCTGCTAACACAAAGCTACGTGTGATCCACGCAAGGGCAGTAAGAACAAATATAGTAAATACAGCTTTTTCTTCTGATGAGGCGTTTCCAAGCTTTTGCTTTTCTTTTGTAATAACAGATTTACCTCCTGGAAGTTCCTTCAGCTTAAGTGGAAATGCAATTCTGACTAGATAAAACCAAATGATAAAGATAAATCCCCAAGCGATTGGAACACCAAATAGCATCCAAGTAGAAAAGGATAGTTGAATGTCATACATCTCATTAATAACTCCTGCAAGTGCAGCATTCGGTGGCGTACCAATTAACGTTGCAACCCCGCCAATGGAGGCAGAATAAGCGATGCTAAGCATCAATGCTTTTCCAAATGCAAAATTGTCTTTTGATGTATCGATAGACGGATCTTCTTTTAAAGCATCTGACACTTGATAGATAATAGCCAATCCAATTGGAACCATCATCATTGCTGTAGCAGTATTAGATATCCACATAGAGAGGAATCCGGTGGATACCATAAACCCTAATACGATTCGGTTTGTATTCGTACCAATCAAGGAAATGATTGTTAATGCAATTCGTCTATGCAGATTCCATTTTTCCATAGCCAATGCTATCATAAAACCTCCCATAAATAGAAAAATAGTATCGCTGCCATATGAAGATGTAGTAGTCCCGATATCTAACCCGCCTGTCATCGGGAATAGTATAATTGGGAGTAGTGACGTTACAGGGATAGGTATTGCCTCTGTCATCCACCAGACAGCAATCCAAACGGTACTTGCAAGTATTGCTATTCCTTCCCAAGCCAATCCTTTAGGAGAAAAAAATAGCAACATTACTATAAATAATAAAGGGCCAAGTATTAAACCAGCTTTTTGTGCTGGTCTATTGTATCGATGTTTCCCATTATTATTACTACTAGAATAATCAGTTGAATTAGTTGTCTTTTCGCTAGTTAACTTAGATGGGTGAGGCTTTACAAAGAGAAAGAAGGCTTCCTTTAATTCATCATGTTTTTTCCACATCCAGTCCCATGTAGTTGAAATCATTTAATAACCTCCTTATATATAATTGCTAGTAAAACAGAGTATTAGATTTCTCGTTTTAGGTTGTTGGTAAGGGACATAATTCACTAAGAGATAGAATTAGATTATATATATTAACAGATAAATGGAAGCTTGATATTCTTATTATATGGATGGAATTAATTGGATTCAAGTAATAATGATTACGCTTTCATTAAAAACCAAGGTAATGAACCACTTTAAAATATGCTATCATTTAAATAACTGAATTTTCGGAGGAATGGTTAATGGAATATAGTTTCAAGGCAGTTGGTGATAACGCTTTAAAGTTATTACTAGGTGGAGAGGTTTCAGAGCGAATGAATAAAACTATTCGATCTATATGTAAGAAGCTATCAGTTGCCTCTATATTAGGGGTAGTGGAATGGGTTCCTGCTTATAATTCAATTACAATTTATTATCAGCCCATATGTATTTCATTTCAACGATTAAAGCAAAAAGTAAACCAGTTGATTAATGAGCCGATCGAACATGATGATGTAACAGTTCGTATATTTCATGTGCCTGTTGTATATGGAGACAAATATGGTCCGGATTTGCAAAGAGTCGCTAATTTTAATCACCTATCTATAGAAAAAGTAAAGTTCTATCACCAACAACCTGAATATTTAATTTATATGCTTGGGTTCTTACCAGGATTTCCTTATTTAGGTGGTTTACATGATCAACTTGTCACGCCACGATTGGATATACCAAGACCATATGTTGAGGCTGGATCTGTTGGTATTGCATCAAGACAAACAGGGATTTATCCGGTGCAGTCCCCTGGGGGATGGAACATTATAGGGAAAACACCGGTTAAGCTGTTTCATCCTGATTTCCAACAAAATGCTTTTCTATTTGAGGCAGGAGATAGAATTAAATTTTTTTCTATATCGCATCAAGAATATGATGACATTGTGGAGAAGATGAAGCAAGGTAGCTATGAGGTTTTCAGTAAGGAGGTACGTAGATAATGCTCACTATTGATGTAAATTGTGATATGGGTGAAAGCTTTGGAGCATATACAGTTGGTGTTGATAAGGAAATAATAACATTTATTAGTTCAGCAAATATAGCTTGTGGAATGCATGCAGGTGATCCATTTGTCATGAATAAAACGGTTAGATTAGCTAAACAATTTGATATTGCTATTGGGGCACACCCTGGTTTTCCAGATCTTGCTGGGTTTGGACGTCGAATGATGGAATTTTCCAGCAAGGAGATTTATCAGATAGTTATCTATCAACTTGGTAGCCTTAGCGCATTTTGCAAGATTCATGAAGTGAAGCTAAACCATGTAAAACCGCATGGTGCATTATATAACTTGGCAGCACGTGACAGATTAATTGCTTCTACAATAGCACAAGCTGTGTATCAGTTTGACCCAAACCTTGTGCTTATTGGTTTGGCAAATAGTGAACTAATTAAAGCGGGAAAAGAGGTTGGGTTAAGGGTTGCGTCTGAAGTGTTTGCTGATCGAACATACCAATCAGATGGAAGCTTAACACCTAGAACAGAAACTAATGCGATTATTGAGAATGTGGATGAGGCCATTCAGCAGGTTAAGAGAATAGTTTTAGAGAATAACGTAGAGGCAACAGATGGATCTTTAATTAAGATTGATGCAGATACTGTTTGTATCCATGGTGACGGGAGCTATGCCCTCACTTTTGCTAAAGCTCTTCATCAGATGTTGAAGAATATTGGGGTATCCATAGCACATTTATGACGAAAAGAATATTTTGGGAGTGTTTCTGTTGATTTGTAGTGAAATAGTATTTAAGGTGCATAAGCCTGGCATTTTTACATCTTTTCAGGATCTAGGAAGAATTGGATATCAGCAATTCGGTGTTCCTGTATCTGGAGCAATGGATCAATACGCCTGTCAATTAGCCAATATTCTTGTCGGAAATTTAAGGAATAAAGCTTGCTTAGAAGTGACTTTAATAGGTCCAACATTGGAAGCCTGTACAGAATTAACCATTGCTATAACAGGTGCAGATTTACAAGCAAAAATTAACGGTGAAGAAGCACCTCTGTATTGTGCTGTTCCTATGCATAAAGGAGATATTCTGTCATTTGGAGCATCTAGGAACGGTGTTCGCGCTTATATTGCTATGGCTGGTGAATTCGATTGTCCATCCTATTTTGGTAGTAAGTCGGTTGATGTACAAAACGGCTTTGGACAAACATTAGAGCATATGAGCGTAATCAAAGGAATTCCCTTATATGTGAAACGGAAAATTAAATTGGCAAATTCACTAATACCAACATACTCTAGTGTGGTTAGTGTTGCAGTTATTGAAGGACCACATATGAATCATTTTACTGAGGAATCAAGAGCGATATTTTTTAAACAATTACATATCGTAGAACCAAATTCAAATCGAATGGGCTATCGTTTACATTCGCAAATGATTCCTACAAGTAAAGAGGTAAATAGTTGGACAGATGCTGTTCCATTTGGTGGTATACAGGTTCCTCCGAATGGTCAGCCAATTATTCTAATGGCAGATAGGCAAACAACAGGTGGATATCCACGTATTGGAACGGTAATCAGTAATGATATTCCTAAGATCGCCCAGCTTGTTCCCAAGGGGAAAATAGGTTTTTATCCGGTTTCTGTTGAAGAAGCACAAAAGCGAATCAAAAGAAAAGAAAGAGAGTTATATCAATTGCAAACCTTTCGTCAATTTATGTAATGAAACTTACTGGCGTTGTAAAAAGTTAATAGAATAGAAATTCTAATAACGAGTGTGAATACGTTAAACGCTATAATAGAATAATAAAGTAAAACTTCAATCAGTGAAAGTTTTGTTTATCTCCCACTTACCAATAGTGATTTCACTTTATTGCTTGAAGTAGGGGTAATACTGCCAGTTATGCATCGGAATAGTTTCTGGTAACTGAATATATAATAAGGCTGTATAATGTGTATAGACCATGCCGCGAGGCCCAGCTAGTCATGAGGAACTTACATTTGGAATTGGTGGTAACCATATTGGTACTAACGATTATTATAGGATATCTGCGATAAACCAAAATGACATAGGTAGTAGGTTTACTTCTGTAATTATTGGAGTTTTTCTAATTACAATGTTGTTGTCTGTTGTACGAATGAGGCGATTAAAATAAACTTTACAATAATTTTTAAAATGTTAATTGCTTCGTCTCTCGAAATGTATTAAAATAGCTTAGATAATACAAGAGACAGTGAGATGATGCATATGCCAAAGCAAATATGGCTATTGGTGATAGCGACAACAGTTAATGTAACGGGAGCCTCATTCTTATGGCCGTTGAATACAATATATATGCATAATGAGCTCGGTAAAAGTCTTGCTTTTGCAGGGTTTATTTTAATGTTTAACCAAGGAGCATCCATCGCGGGTAATCTAATTGGTGGAGCTTTGTTTGATAAATTTAGTGCCTACAAGACAATTCTATACGGTACTGGTCTAGCAGTGGCTGCCTCAATCGCTATGACCTTCTTACATCACAATATTTTATTTTACTCTATTTTTCTCATCATGATTGGTTTTGGAACAGGTATTACATGGCCAGTTATGTTTGCAATGGCTGGATCACTTTGGCAAGAAGGAGGGAGACGTGCGTTTAACGCAATTTATGTAGCACAAAATTTAGGGGTGGCATTGGGAGCAACAATTGGTGGATATGTTGCAAGTATTTCTTTCAACTATATATTTTTTGCTAATGCCTTTCTCTTTATCAGTTTTTTCCTTATTGTCCTGCTAACGTTTAAGCATATGGATAAAGAAAGAGATAGACAGATGCATACAACAATTATTGAACAGCGAGGTAAGATTAAGAATAAAGCAGCATTTATTGCGCTATTTATTTTATGTAGTGGTTTTTTAATTACGTGGATTGCTTATAGTCAATGGCAATCGACGATTGCTTCCTATACCCAGGACCTTGATATTCCGTTAGAACTTTATAGTTCTTTATGGGCTATAAATGGATTTCTTATCGTTCTTGGTCAACCTCTGTTAAAATGGATTACAAGCAAAGTAACATCGGAGAAAATGCATATTTATATAGGAAACACCATCTTACTAATTTCATTTATCATCGCAATGGTTTCAGATACCTTTAGTATGTTTGCTTTGGCAATGATTATATTAACTATTGGAGAAATGCTTGTTTGGCCAGCTATACCATCATTAGCTAATGAATTAGCTCCCAAAGGAAGGACTGGTTTCTACCAAGGAATCGTTAATAGTATAGGAGCTACGGGTAGGATGGTTGGGCCTGTGTTCGGCGGTTTCGTTGTAGACATATTTAATATCGAGATCTTATTTTTTGTATTGTTGTTCTTGCTTTTAATTCCTTATATGACAACTTTTGTGTATGATCGAAATATCCGTATGAAAAGACAAAGTTAATAATGGAGGATGCTACATGTCAGAAATAAAAACAGAAATTAAATTAATTGCATTGGATATGGATGGGACACTTTTAAATAGTGAGCATGAGGTGTCAGAAGCAACTCGTGAAGCAATTGCTGAAGCCTTAGCGAAAGATGTGCATGTGGTGTTAAGTACAGGACGCTGGCTGCAATCCTGTCATCCATACGCAGAATCGCTAAAGTTAACTTCTTATTTAGTTACAGCAAATGGTGGAGAAATATGGACAGTTAATAAGGAATTAGTAGAACAGCATCTACTGAAACCGGAGAAAATAGAAAAAATGTATACTTTAGCAAAAGAAATTGGTTTATCGATATGGATGATTTCCACAGAAGGAGTTTATCGTGATTCAGCACCAGATAACTTTTATGATCATAAATGGTTGAAATTCGGATGTGAATCTTATAATGAGTCAAGGCTTAGTGAAATGATGAAGCAGCTATCTTACATAGAAGGGTTGGAATTGACGAATTCATTACCGACTAATATGGAGGTTAATCCAAAAGGTGTTAGTAAGGCTAGTGCATTGGAAACAGTTTGTGAAAAAATTGGTATCTCAATGAAAGAAATTATGGCTGTAGGAGATAGCTTAAATGACATGAAAATGATCCAGGAAGCTGGCATCGGTGTTGCTATGGGGAATGCACAGGATGCAATAAAGCAAGCAGCTAATTATGTAACGGATACGAATAATAATGATGGTGTAGCAAAAGCAATTCATCGCTTTGTGCTATAAAAAGTAGAATAACGATCCATATTTTGGATCGTTATTCTTTTACGTCGTATTAAAAAAACCGTGGTTCTAGCGATGTTGGATAATTATGAATAACTTTCCAACATCTAACATAGAATATAGTATAGAGCAAATGAATCGGGTTATAGCTGTTAAGGTATAGTCCAAGCCTCATAGACAGTCAGGGGTCTTTCTTTATTTGTTAGAAAAGCGTATAATAGAAGTGTTACAAGAAAGGAGATGCTTTCATGTCATTCTCACGAGGACCGAAAGAACCGGTTCAAGAAGTGGAGACAAATGTCTGGTCATGCATAAGCGATGATTGCCAGGGGTGGATGAGGGAATCATACAGCTTTGAGGATGAACCGAAATGTCCGTTATGTCAGTCATCCATGAAGCAGGAAATAAGAATTCTTCCTGAAGTAAAATAAGCATGCTTTAGTATCTCCGGATATATGAGTTCGGTATTAAGCCTTGATTATTGATTAATCAAGGCTTTTTTCTTAGTTTAGGAAATTATAAAATTAGCCCATGTGGATAAATCTGCCGCTTGCGCTGTTGTTCTTATTAAATAGTTATTCAATTATTGGTATAATTTAGAATTAATTGTTATACTTTTTATATAAGTACAACTTAGATCTACATAAATTGTAAGCGTTTTCTATAAAGGAGGAATAATATGAGATATGCAAACCCTAATTCAGCTGGTGCTTTGGTCAACTTTCAGAGTAAGTACGATAATTTTATAGGTGGGGAATATCGTTCACCTGTAAAAGGGAAGTATTTTGAAAATGTAAGTCCAGTCACAGGTGAAGTATTCTGTGAGGTTGCTAGATCTACAAAGGAAGATGTAGAATCGGCTCTTGATGCAGCTCATAATGCGAAGGACACCTGGGGGAAAACTTCTGTAGCAGAGCGTGCGTTACTATTAAATAGGATTGCTGATCGAATGGAAGAAAACTTAGAAATGCTAGCAGTTGCGGAAACCTGGGATAATGGGAAGGCGGTTAGAGAGGCATTAGCAGCTGATATACCGCTAGCCATTGATCATTTTCGATACTTTGCTGGTGTAATTAGAGGACAAGAGGGCGGCGTTAGCCAAATTGATCATGATACAATTGCTTATCATTTTCATGAACCTCTAGGTGTTGTTGGGCAAATTATTCCTTGGAATTTTCCTTTATTAATGGCTACATGGAAGTTAGCCCCGGCTTTGGCGGCAGGAAATTGCGTGGTTATTAAACCTGCTGAACAAACACCAGCTTCTATACATGTTTGGTTAGAGTTAGTAAAAGATTTACTTCCGCCAGGAGTAGTTAATGTAGTAAATGGTTTTGGAGTAGAGGCAGGCAAACCTTTAGCATCGAATAGTAGAATTGCTAAAATAGCATTTACTGGAGAAACGACGACGGGAAGGCTAATTATGCAATATGCCTCGGAAAATATTATTCCAGTAACATTAGAACTTGGAGGTAAGTCTCCGAACATTTTCTTTGAAGATGTGATGGATGCAGATGATGGATTTTTAGATAAAGCGATCGAGGGGTTTGTTATGTTTGCCCTTAACCAAGGGGAAGTCTGTACATGTCCTTCCAGAGCGCTAGTACATGAAGCAATATACGAAAGATTTATTGAGCGTGCAATTCATCGAGTGAAACAAATAAAGATTGGTCATCCATTGGATACAGAGACGATGATGGGGGCACAGGCTTCTCAAGAACAGTTGGAAAAAATCCAATCCTATTTAGATATTGGTAAGCAAGAAGGTGCTGAAGTATTAATTGGTGGAAATCTAAATAAATTAGAAAATGAAGAATTAAAAAACGGCTATTATGTAGAACCTACTATCTTTAAAGGGCAAAATAATATGCGTGTTTTCCAAGAAGAAATATTCGGACCAGTATTATCAGTCACTACGTTCAAAGACAAAGCAGAAGCAATGTCTATAGCAAATGATACACTATACGGCTTGGGTGCGGGTATATGGACACGTAATATAAACACTGCATATCGCTTTGGGCGTGGAATTGAAGCTGGTAGAGTTTGGACGAATTGTTATCATCAGTATCCGGCTCATGCCGCATTTGGTGGGTATAAAAAGTCTGGAATTGGTAGAGAGAATCATTTAATGATGCTTGATCATTACCAGCAGACAAAAAATTTGCTAGTCAGCTATAGTGAAGGAGCTGCTGGATTATTCTAATGGATAATGCACGTTGATAAATAATGGGGTGATGAAGTGGTAGAACGCGTTATAGCAACGGAAGATGCCCTTGAATTAATTACAAAATTACATGATATTCATGGGGATTTAATGTTTCACCAATCTGGTGGATGCTGTGATGGGAGCTCTCCAATGTGCTATCCTAAGGATGAGTTTCGAATAGGGGAAGCAGATATATTGCTTGGATATATAGGAGCAGCTCCATTTTATATCTCCAAAGATCAATATGAATATTGGAAACATACACAACTTATTATTGATGCTGTTGACGGTAGAGGAGGAATGTTTTCGCTGGAGGGACCTGAAGGAAAACGTTTTTTGACACGGTCCAGAGTATTCTCTGAGGAAGAGAGAACAGAATTAAGTTAAGTAAGAATGGTTACGTACAGTGATTTTGGTACGTAACCATTCTTTTATGTTAATTAAAACAAAGGAAATAGAATTGGGAGGATAATTTGTTGAGAATAAAATACTAGTATTAATTATTTAATAGTCATAAAGTTGCGATTTTAAGGAATACTTAGAAAAATAATGAATAATCAAGAAAATGTTCTTAATAAAGTTGATGAATCGTACATTTACCGGTTTAATTTCCTTGTATTCTCGATTATACTTATTGTGATGTTCTTTTATAAGAACGTAGGTAATCGGATTCAATAAGGAGGCATTGGAATGGTACATGTTAAGAACTTTAGGCCCACTAGTATTAAAATTTGTATGAAGTATATTCTAGTGAATTTACGTAATGCAAGGTTCATAATTTCGATTCAAGGTGCTCCATATCAATTTATTCCGATAGCAGAAAAGGAAATAAAAATTAACCGAAGTACGTTTCAAGTTGAAAATAGGAGAATGCTATTTGCCTTTCAACATAACTCAAGTGTTATCTACATAAAGATGGAAGATCTGCTGAAGTTGCCAAGGTTTAGAGAGAAAGTTAATGCTGTTTTACGATCTACAGAACCACCACGAAATCAGACATTAACCAGGCACAAGCAATCTAACTATTCAATTGATCTTGTCATAGATGAGCTAGAACAGCTAAATATTAAACGATTAATAGACCAGGCGCTTGATCATAGAGATGAAAAAGCTTTTAGGGAACTGCTAAGGCTTTTATAGTATGAAGTAATAAAAGAATAGGGGGAGACATAAGCGTTTAATATAAAGAAGTATCGAACTATTGTCCGTATACATAGCTATATCCGGATAGTGTTTGGGGTTTTTTGCTCCATGTTTGGAAGTGGTGCTTATTTCTACAGAAAGAAATAGATATAATGGTAAGGTAATCATAGCAGCGGAAGTATGGAGGACACATACAGATATGGCATTAGTCCGAAGATTAAAGGGCAAAGACGAAGTTCACTTAATCAGCGTTAACTGTGGCAATTTCTCCGGAAAGTACCTCCCATATTTATTAGTACAATGAAAGAATAACAGTATGATTCTGCTAAATATTTTCTGTCCAATCTCTTTCACTTTTATCCCATATATAACTGGCAGTAATCCCTCACTTCAAGCAAAAAAGAGAAACCAATATGGATTAGTGGGGGATCGACTGCCAGTAAATGTCGATTGATTCAAAGGCATTTAGGTCATACCCTTGTGGTACGAACAATCAGTAGGGAAACAAAACCTTTATTTCATTTTATTTAAGAGGTCCACTACTTTTTTAGTAGTGTAACCACTTCCGCCTCGTTCCTTTGTCTCTTCAATCATCATAGCAATGAGTATATCCTCAGATTCGGTGGGGTAACCAACAAACCAACCATTTTCCTCACCTGAACCTTCACTAGTTAGCTTTAACTCTGCTGTTCCTGTTTTTCCAGAAATAGGGATTGCGCTATTTTTTCCGTATTTCTTTGCTGTTCCATTTTGAACTACATCTCGCAAGTCATTTTTAATACGATTGACTTGTTCCGGTGATAGTAAATCTTCTTTCCAATATTGTGATGTATCTTCACTAGTTAAAAGTGTAGGCTTTATCATATTCCCTTCGTTTAAAAACACAGTATATGCTGCTGCTAAGTGAATTGAACTCATTTCTAACTCACCTTGCCCATAACTGGAATTTGCCAATAGAACTTCATCATCTAGTTTACCGGAAGATGAAATAGACGATGGAGTAATAGGGTATTCGTACGGCAGTTCTTCTCCAAATCCAAATGATTTTAGCCCTTTTTCATAGGCTTTGGCTCCCATTTCAACAGCTTGCATCGCAAAATAGATATTATCCGACCTAACTAACGCATCGTGTAAATCAACTGGACCGTTTGATGTGGACGCTCTTGTAACTTTATAATCACCCCATCCTTCACCATTACCCCAAGTTTTTCCTTTGATTTCTAAACCTTCATCTGGATCGATTGAGCCATTCTTTAAGCCAATTGCTGCTGTTATCGGTTTTAAAACCGAACCAGGAGCGAATGTTGAATAGAAACGATTTAATAGTGGATTTCTTTCGTCATTTTCAAGTTTCTCCCAGAGATTAGGTTCTGTTCCGTAAAGAATTTCGTTTGGATCAAAAGAAGGGCTACTAATTAATCCAAGCGTTTCACCTGTTTTCGGATGTATGATTGCTGCAGTTCCCATATCTCCATTAAAGGATTCATATACTTTTTCTTGAATATTAATATCGATGGTCAGTTTTATATTTTCTCCATTCTTTACAGCTGTTTCTGCAAGTACTTTTTCTTCTTCATTGTCGTTTGTAACTATAATTTTTATTCCTTTTTCCCCTCTTAACTGTTTTTCATATAACTCTTCAAGTCCGCGTTTGCCTATTACAGAATTAGCATCGTACGTACCAGGATCTTTTTCTTTCAGTTCTTCTGCTGTAATTTGTCCAATATACCCAACTAAAGAGCCAGTTGCTTCACCTCCAGGATACACACGGCCAGTAGATTCTTGTCTTGTAATACCATCAATTGCTACTAATTTATTCCAAAGTTCTTGATCTGTTTTTGCAATTTTGGCTATTGGAACAAATAAGTTTGGCTCCACCCAACTTGCGTTGAGAGATTCGTTTATTGATTCGACGGAGACACCTAGTAAATTTGCAATTTTTTTCTTGTTTTGTTCTGCTGATGCTCCTAGTTTTTCTGGGACAATCCCAATAGTATATATGGTGTCGTTCATAGCTAATGGCATGTCGTTTCGATCACGAATTTCCCCGCGGACTGGTGCTGTAGATGTAATACTAATTTCTCCGCCATCCTTTATTTCAGGAAAAATAAAACCAGGATCCCATGAAATATACCAGTTTTCTTCTTTATCTTCACCCTGTTGCACAAGTTCTGCTTTATAGTCAAAAGAAACCGGACCAGCAATCGTTTCCATGCTTACGTTAAAGGGAATGGTTGCTTTTCCTTGATCCATTGCTTTCTCAAGTGAATCTTTATCTAACTTATCAAATTCCACCTGCAATTTTGAGACATTTAAGTCCTCATAAATCTTTTTATAGCGATCAACAAATTGATCTGTTGGATATGTATCAGTAGTATCGGAGCTTAACATCTTATACATATCTGCAAATTCTTGTTTATTCCATTTTTCTACGTATGAATTAAAACGATCATTTGGTGTAGCTTTGTCCGCTGAACATGCTGTAAGCAGTGCAATAAGCGTAACAAAAGCGATAACTATTGCTTTTCTCATCATTTCCCCCCTAATTATTATCTACTCTATCTTATGAACGAGAAGCAACATGGATGATTTAACCACCCATGTTGTTACGTTTCGTTAGGTATAGAAGTTTCCAACTTCATCTACTTTTCGTTCATATGTGCTTTAATTTCTGTTGTAATTCGATTGAATTCGGAGTCTGGAACAACATAGTACCACGTGTTATTAATACGTTGGCCGTTTCCGCTAATCTCCATTGAAGAAATATTTTTTCTCGTGCCGCGATAATCAGAGAATAGTGTTTGCATTGCATCCATATTCAGGTTTGTTTTTACGTTGTCTCCAAGTATGTTAAGGATTTCGCCGACTTTAGTAATACTTGAAAAACTTGCTCCCTTATTTATAGCAGCCATAATAACTGCTCGTTGTCGTTCATTTCTACCTAGATCTCCTCTTGGGTCATTTTTTCGCATTCGGATATAAGATAAAGCTTCTTTACCATTTAATTGAATCTCGCCTGCTGGAAATTGTATTCCGCCTTGGGAAAATGCTGTATCGTTTGTAATGGTAACACCACCTATTGCATCGACACCCTGTTCAAAACCTTCCATATTCACTCTTGCATAATAGTGGACTGGGAGGTCAAAGTTTTCTTCTACTGTTTGAACAGATAGCTCAACATCACCAAATGCATAGGCATGGTTTATTTTATCTTTTCCTTTACCAGGTATTGTCACATACGTATCCCTAGGAATACTTAGCATTTTCATGGAATTGGTTTTCGGATTTAATGATAATAAGATCATTGTATCCGAGCGTCCTTTATCACCATCTCGTTCGTCTACTCCAAGTAATAAAATATTCACTGATTTTGTATCTTTGAAGATAGACTCTAATTCCTTTTTGCGATCTGGGTCATTATCTCGATTTAGTGGATTATGCATAGTTTCCACTGTATCTCCTAGTTTATTCCAAACATAGATAGAGAAGACACCGACTACCAGGATCAGTGCGAGGATAATCCCTCCTACCCAGAACAACCACTTTCGTTTTTTATGTTTCTTTTTTTCCACACGTGAGTTCACTTTAAATTCTCCTCAATACTAATTGTTTGATACAGCAAAGTTTGAAAATAATAACAATTCATTAGTAAATTATAACGAAAATAGTGAATTTCGTCTATGTTCTTATGTAATCTATCCGTCATTATATCAAAATTAAGGCGCATATTCATAGAGATAGCTGATTTGATCAAGGTATAAACGGCAGAGTAGCTATTTTATTCATTTATAAATTGGAATAATATATCGTACGAAGCTGTTCTTTATAATGAACAAATATTTAGTTAAATTAAGTAATACGTAGAAATAATAATAAAATAAAAGTAAAATTAAAATAAATTTAATAAATTACTATATTTAGCAGTTTAAAACATTTTTTAATTGTTTTATACTAATTATGTCGTTCGTTATAAAATACAGACGATGTTCTTCAGGTAAAGTTGTAATTAGATATATCATCGTCACAAAATCATACTTCTTCATTACGTTGCTATGCAATAACTTTAATGCTTTTGCCGTCTTTGCTCATATCCTTAAGAGGAGGGTGTCATTAATCCCAGGTGGGTTAAAAAATAATCTATCGACATAGTAGTCCAAAATTAATATACTCGCTTTTACAAAACTAGTTGTAATATGACAAAACAAGCTACGGAAATAAGTGTGAATTTATAGTATGATAGTCATACAGAGATAAATTTATACTACATAGAAAACCACGTATAAATTCACAGGAGCAAAGTCGCGAATTAAACGATAAGCATTGTTGCAATGACTTAGCTGCTTTGGAAATTAATGGGGGTTGAATAAGTTGATGATTAAGCAAATTTCATTGGATTCAGAATGGGTTGATTTAATCAGACAGGCAAAAACATTAGGCATACCCTTAGAAGAAATTCGTGATTTTTTACATCAATCAGAGAATAAAAATAAAGTATGAATTACAGCAAACTATAAATAGAATAACTCACCTTACTTATGGTATAATTCCCATTGAAAGAAGGTGAGAACTTGATCGGTGAAAAAATTAAGAGTTTACGTACTGATAAGAAAATGTCTATCTCAGAATTAGCTGAAAAAGCCGGTGTTGCTAAATCTTATTTAAGTTCGATTGAACGTAATATACAGATTAATCCATCGATCCAGTTTATCGAAAAGATTAGCAAGGTATTAGGAGTTTCAGTCAATGAATTGATTCGAGATGAAAAAAAGAATGAACCTGAAGAATTGGATGAAGAATGGCTAAAAATCGTACAAGAAGCTATGGAATCAGGTGTTACGAAAGAACAATTTAAAGAGTATCTAGAATTCAATAAATGGAGAAGTAATAGACGTTAACCGTGAGCTTAAGCTAGCGGTTTTTATTTTGGGAATCGAAGTGAAATTTAAATTCTGTATTTCTATGATGTTTTTAAAGCTAAATCTATAGATTAGGGTGAATACATCTCAATCAAATAACATGAACGGTTGGAGACAGATTATAATTGCTTTACCTTTATTATTTCCATTTTTCCGAAGTTCTGCATATAATGAAGAGGGTAGTGTAGAAACATTTATCAACTTGACGGAATCAACCGACATTTAATGGTCAGAAAATAATGAATGAAAGCGAATGCTGTAGTAATGACGCTATTTTCTTTAAAGAAACGACATTGTTCGACAAATCCTCGTTTTATTTTATGTTATAGTTCTATGTATCTAGCAATTTATGTAAAAAAATAAGGGCGGGAACAAAATGGGTGAGCAAGAGAAATACAAGAACTTGCTAAAAAAAGTTATAAAGGAAACAGAAGATCATAAGATAAAATCATCCGAAGAGATGGTAAGAGCGCTAGTAAATGAGTTGGGAAATAGCAGTATGCCTAGTGCAGCTGGTGGAAAATCACAGTCTTTTGCAGAGTAATCAACATAGTAACAATTAACAAATATTGCGTATATTTCTCATAAAGCAGAAAGTGGGGCTATTTCAACATATAAGAAATGGTTCTGCTTTTTTGTGTTTTATGTGAAAGATTACCTTATCTTCAGCAAAATCCTACCAAAGTATGGTATGATGAAATTTGAGTTTTTAAGATAACATATTCGATAATTGATACTATCAGTTTTTACTTATATAAAATAGAAATACTGCGCAACCATAGTGAACGGAGAAAGGATGAATGCGAAATGGATCAAGACAATCCTATTTATATTAAGAATGCTACAATATATGCTGAGCAGGAAGTCATTGAAAATGGTGGTCTGCTACTTTCACATGGGAAAATAGCAGGAATTTATTCTAAACAGGAACCAAAACAATTACCAAAAGAGGTACAAGTAATTAATGGGGAAGGTTTAAATATAATACCTGGGTTTATTGATGGGCATATACATGGGGCTGCAGGTGCAGATGTTATGGACGCTACAGAAGAAGCCTTAGATACAATGGCTTCAACTCTTCCAAAAGAGGGAACCACCAGCTTCTTAGCGACCACGATCACACAATCTCCAGAACAAATTGAGCAGGCACTTATGAATGTGGCATCCTATAAAAATAAACCCGGTCAGTCAGACATTATCGGTGTTCATTTGGAAGGACCATTTATTGAAAAGGGAAAAGCCGGAGCACAGCCGCTTGAATATATTGTTAAGCCAGATGAGAAACTATTCAATAAATGGCAAAAGCTTTCTGGAAATAAGATTAAAACCATTACAATGGCACCTGAGCATGATCAAAATGGAAGCTTTATAAAAAGACTAACGAAAGCTGGAATTAATGTCTCAGCTGGGCATACAGATACAGATTATGCTGGAATTAAGCAAGCGGCAGCATACGGTGTAAGACAACTGACACATTTATGTAATGCAATGTCCGGTATCCACCATCGTGACATTGGTGTTGTAGGTGCTGCTTTTGAGTTGGAAGAATTACGGGCAGAGCTCATTGCAGACGGCATACACGTTGTACCTGAGATGCTGCAATTAATTTATCAAAATATGGGAAGTAGTAGGCTATTGCTCATAACTGACGCAATGCGAGCAAAGTGTCTCCCGCCAGGTAATTATGAACTTGGAGGGCAGCCTGTTAAGGTTTCTGAAGACCGTGCCTTGTTGGAGAATGGTACACTTGCTGGAAGTATCTTGAAAATGCATGAGGGAGCACAACAAATGCTAAGCATGAAAGATGTTTCTATTAAAAATATAGTGGAAATGACAGCGATGAATCCAGCAAAGCAGGTAGGAATGTTTAAGACAAAAGGTAGTATCTTAGACGGTAAGGATGCAGATATCCTAATCGTGGATGACCAGCTTTCTATTAAATACACGATTTGTCGAGGTGTAGTTGCTTTTGAAGGAGATGACGGAAATGGAACTAATTAAGGTAAAAGACTACAATGAAATGAGCAAGCGGGCTTGTTCATTCATTTTAGAAAAAGTAAATAATATGGAGAAGCCTGTACTAGGCTTGGCGACAGGTTCAACTCCAGAAGGCTTATACCAAAATTTAATAGAAAAATATCAAAAGCAGGAAGTTACTTTTGATCACGTTCAAACCTTTAATTTGGATGAGTATGTTGGCCTGAAAAAGGACGATCCGAATAGTTATGATTACTATATGAATGAGAAATTATTTAAACATATAGGTATTCCGAGAGAGCAGACCCACTTACCAAGTGGAGATGCTGCTGACCTGAGTCAGGAAGCTTTGCAGTATGAATCACTAATTCAGGAAGCAGGTAATATTGATGTTCAAATTTTAGGTCTTGGTCTAAATGGACATATTGGATTTAATGAACCGGGTACGCAATTTAGTAGTCGTACACATATTGTACAATTAGATGAGTCAACCAGAAATGCAAACGCGCGATTCTTCCCAACAATTGAAGATGTTCCAAAACAAGCTATAACAATGGGAATAGATACGATTATGCAAAGTAAGATGATTGTATTACTCGTTTCTGGTGAAAAAAAAGCGAATGCTCTTTCTCAATTGATTGACGGAGAAGTAACAGAAGCATTTCCAGCTTCTATCTTACAAACCCATAGCAATGTTATGATTATTGCGGATCAGGCTGCTTGCTCGAAGCTATAATACGAGGCTGAGACAAAAGAATGAAGAAACAATCAAAAACAAACGATAATTAGTTAAAATTAATTATCGTTCGTTTTTGATGAAAATTATAATTTAGCACCTGAAATAGGCGAGACTCCAGCGGGAACAGCACGCGTCCGAAGATCCGCTTGATAACGTGTTTTTCTTTACCAGGTTAGCTGAGGCCGTGCCCACGGAAAGAGCGTATAGTTTCACAGTGCGGCGATGATAATCCTATTGATAACATGATTATTCGTATTTTGAGTAAAGAAGTTGTGTTTTGTCTCAGCTTCCTTAATATCAATTCATATCTATTTCCATATAAATCGTATTCGTTGGAGTCATTACAGCCTGATCACTTGTTAAATCTACGATCGTTTCTTTAAATTCCTCTTCTTGACCAATTTCAACGAAGACTACAAACTCTACTTTGTCTGAATAGTTTATCCTCTCTAATCGATATTTGGAACGACGAATTTCATGTTCTAGCTTCCCTGATTGCGTATAATCAACCGTAACCGAAAAACCTTGCATCCGTTGACGTTTTACTACACCAGTAGTCTTAATCGCTTGTGAAGTAGTACTTCCGTAGGCGCGGATTAAACCACCAGCACCTAATTTTATACCACCAAAATAACGGGTAACAACCACAACCGTATCCTTTAGGTGTTGTTTTTTTAATACTTCTAGTATTGGAACACCAGCAGTCCCGCTTGGTTCACCATCGTCGTTTGCCTTTTGAATTTGATCATGTTCACCTACTAGATAGGCTGAGCAATTGTGTGTGGCATCATGATGCTTCTTTTTTATTTCTTGGATAAATGACTGTGCAGCTTCTTCTGTCTCTACACGCTTAACGTAGCCGATAAAACGAGATTTTTGGATGGTTAGCTCATCTCGACCTTCAAGTTTTACTGTTAAATAACTATCTAGCACCTGTGTTCACTCCTCCTATTCAAGCATGATAGAATAAGGGATATAAAAATTAACATACCATAAGAAAAAAGTTTCACAATAAATAATCACTAAGTATGCAAAAAGACCCTATAAAAAATATTAATATGTGCGTATAATTATAACATAGGTTGGTGGATAATGATGGCGCAGAAAATCAGTGATAGAGCATTAGATTATATTATCAATGAAATGATTGAAGTGGTTGAGAACAGCAAAGATGAAATTTTTAACATTAGTGAAGAAGCTAGAAATGAACATGAACATCTCGTTAAGGAATTGAAGGAAACAAAGGTCAAGGTAATGCAACATATCGAAGACGGGGATCAGCTCGAGCAAAAAGTCCGATTTTCTCGACAACGGTTAGCTGAAGTTAGCAAATATTTTGATCGTTATTCTGAAAATGAGATACGAGAAGTGTACGAAATGACACATGCCATGCAAACAAAGCTAGCTGTTCTGCGTCAGGAAGAAAGTGTTTTACGTGAAAAGCGAGACGATCTGGAGCGAAGGTTGATTTCTTTAAATCAGACGATAGAGCGAGCAGAAGGATTGGCTGGGAAAATCTCTGTCGTACTAAATTATTTACATGATGATTTTCGACAAGTGAACGAAATGATTGAAGAAGCAAAGGAAAAACAAGAATTTGGTCTGAAAATTATTGAAGCACAGGAAGAAGAACGAAGAAAGATTTCTAGAGAAATACATGACGGCCCAGCACAAATGCTTGCGAATATCCTCTTGCGTTCTGAATTGGTAGAAAGAAATTTCCGTAAGCAGGATATCGATCAAGGACTTATTGAGATTAAGAGTGTTAGGAAGATGATCCGCTCTTCTTTATATGAAGTACGTAGAATTATATATGACCTTAGACCAATGGCGCTTGATGATTTAGGACTAATACCTACGATAAAAAAATATGTCGCTACTATTTCTGACTATAACGATTTGAAAATTGAGTTTACATCTATGGGAGAAGAAAAGCGATTAAATCAGAAATATGAGATTGCTTTTTTTCGGCTCGTACAGGAAGCGCTACAAAATGCGGTAAAACACGCTGAAGCATCGTTAATTCAGGTTAAGCTTGAAATAGCAAAAAATAATTTAACGATGATTATTAAAGATAATGGAAAGGGATTTGACCCATCCATGAAGCGAGATAAGTCGTTTGGATTAATTGGAATGCGTGAACGCGTAGAGATGCTAGAAGGAAAAATGGATATTAAATCCATGATAGGAAAAGGTACAACTATCTCCATTAAGGTTCCCTATGTACCCTCATAGCGGTATAATAGGTTAAATAGAGTTTTATCTCACCTTACTTAAAATAAAGAGAGAACATAGTTCTATCATAGTAAACTACTAGGGTAAATGAATAGAATAAGATGTAGGAGGAACATAACGATGAACACAGAAAGAAAAATACGTATTGTATTAATTGATGATCATAAGCTATTTCGTGAAGGAGTAAAGAGAATATTAGACTTTGAGCCTTCTTTTGAAGTTGTAGCAGAGGGCGACGATGGATCAATCGCAGCTAAGCTGGTTAAGGAAAATAATCCTGATGTCGTATTAATGGATATAAATATGCCAAATATGAATGGGGTACAGGCAACATCTGATTTAGTTCGTTATTTTCCAAATACAAACGTTATTATTCTATCGATACATGATGACGAAAGCTATGTGACCCATGCTTTAAAAACAGGGGCGCAAGGATACTTACTAAAAGAAATGGATTCAGATGCATTAATTGATGCGATAAAGGTTGTTAGTGACGGTGGTTCCTACCTTCATCCAAAAGTTACACATAATTTAGTTATGGAATATCGGAGACTTGCTAAAGAAAATGCCTCTAATATTTCAGAAAATGGTATTGAATATCGCAAGCCATTACATTTATTAACAAAAAGAGAATGTCAAGTATTACAGCTGTTAGCAGATGGAAAAAGCAACCGTGCAGTAGCAGAAACGCTGTATATTAGTGAAAAAACGGTTAAGAACCATGTTAGTAACATTTTACAGAAAATGAATGTAAATGACCGTACACAAGCTGTTGTTTCAGCGATACGAAAAGGTTGGGTTGAAGTAGTCTAGCCATTCACATGATGTTCTGCTACATTTCCTTTTTAATATATGATAGATGTTTACTCTGATACTACGTAAGAAGGTATCAGAGTTATTTTTTTATCGTATATTTTTGCTTGCTAATACGAAGTCCTGTATATTATAATTCATTCGCTCTATGAATATGAATCCATTTGGTGATAGTTTCCAGCATAGTATCTGTATCAGCTTTAAAGGAACCATAGAAATGCTCCAATTACCTTAGTTTTAACTTGAAGTATGCACGTGCTTTTTTCACTTTACTGATGCATTTTTTAATAGGTTCATGTAAAATAAATGAGTGTAATATAACATTAGTGCTAGTTAACGTGCAGCAGTTAGTAGCGACGTTTTTTTGTGAATAGAGTATGGAAACAGGGCAGATGACAGAAACTATTGAAACGCTATTTTTTAGCTACGAAATATATAAAATAGAATTAATACCAATGTCGGATTTATCCCGCATATAACTGGCAGTAAGATCCGCACTTTAAGCAATCAAGTGAAACCAATATGGATAAGTGTGGATCAACTGCCAGTAAATGTCCGATTGGTTTAACTAACCATCCGTGGGGAAAAACAAAACCCCCCACGGATGGAAGGTTCACTTTATATAACAGTTACTACAAACACATGAAAATTATTCAAATAGTACTAATTTGATGACCGTAAAACATTAGTAAAGAGGAGAAGGTGTCATGAAAATCGCTGTAATGACAGATAGTACAGCTTACATAACCAAAGATGTTCGTGAAGAAAAACAGATACATATGGTTCCTTTAAGCGTTCAGTTTGAAGAAGCATCCTTTCAAGAAGAAATAGATATTACAACCGATCAATTTTACGAGAAATTAAGAGAGGTAAAGGAACTTCCAAAAACATCACAGCCATCTATAGGGTTAATCACGTCCAAATTAGAAGAATTAGCCAAGGATTATGATGCGGTCATATCTATTCATCTTTCTAGTGGTATTAGTGGTACGTATCAAGCAGTTGCAAGTGCAGGAGAAATGGTTGAAGGTATAGAAGTGTATCCCTATGACTCTGAAATAAGCTGTATGGCACAGGGGTTTTATGTATTAGAGGCAGTTGAAATGATACAAGAAGGTAAACAACCAACGAAAATTATGGAACGCCTTGATGAAATAAAGTCATCACTACGGGCCTATTTCATGGTAGATGACCTAAGTAATTTACAACGTGGTGGAAGGTTAAATGGTGCCCAAGCAATCGTAGGGAGCTTATTACAGGTTAAGCCAATCTTACATTTTGTTAATAAAATAATTGTTCCTTTTGAAAAAATCCGTACAAAGAAAAAAGCAATTAATCGGATCCTAGGATTATTGGATGAGGATGCAGGTGAAGGCAAGCAATTAAAAGTTGTTTTTATCCATGCAAACGCTGAATCAGATGCCATTGCGTTGCAAAAAAGCTTTTTGGAGAAGTATCCAGAGATGGATACTTCGATTAGCTACTTTGGTCCTGTTATTGGAACACACCTCGGTGAAGGTGCACTCGGTGTAGGCTGGTATAAGAAATAAGCTTCAACTTATGGAGCTGCCTAATATGCAGCTCCTGTCTACTCATTGGAAGGATAGCTCTATCGTAAAGCCTCAATTTCTCCATAAAAACTATCATTCATTTTTTACTGAATTACCCTCTACCACTTCTTTATCCTCGCATATAACTGGCAGTAAGCCCCCACCTTAAGCAATAAAGTGAACCACTATGGATAAGAGTGGGATCAACTGCCAGTAAATGTCCGATTGGTTCACCTAACAATCCAAAACCCCCCCACGGATTGAAGCTTCACTTTATCTATAATTAGATAACCATACTTTTTAGAGAAAGGAAGTGATTTTATTTGCAGCAAATGAAGGCTCTCCATTTAGATACCATCGCCTTATTACTCTCCGGAAAGTTACTATTAAGAAAAGAGATACCTCTAGATGATAGACAATTTCACACACTCCTAAATCATCGCCTTATTACTCCAGTACCATCAATAGTACGTGAGCGTTTTACTTGGAAATGCCAGCGTTGTGGTAATCGACATAGATTTTTATTTTCTAGCCTTGATAAAGCTTCTATCTATTGTAGAAAATGTATTGAGATGGGAAAAGTTATTAAATCTGAATGCCTTTATATATGGAGTGGAGCCATACCAACTTGGAAAAAATATGAAGCTGCTTGTTCTTGGAACGGAGAATTAACACTTGCGCAGGCTAAAGCAGCAGAACGCATTGTACAGACTATACAGAAACGGGAAAGCACCTTGCTCATTTGGGCTGTTTGTGGAGCTGGAAAAACTGAGATGCTTTTTCCAGGAATGGAGGAAGCTCTCCGGTATGGAATGAGAATTTGTATAGCAACCCCCCGAACAGATGTTGTTCTAGAATTAAAACCTCGTATTAAAAAAGCATTTTCAACTGTACCTATAGATGCATTATATGGGGGGAGTAAAGTTAAATTAGCAACTGCTCAAGTGGTTATCTGTACTACTCATCAGCTCTTACGTTTTCAACATGCCTTTGACTTAATAATTATCGATGAAATTGATGCATTCCCTTATCATAAGGATCCATCCCTTGCTTTTGCCGCTAAGCGAGCAAAGAAGCTAAACAGCACTACCATCTATTTAACCGCTACACCCAGATTGAAATTCCGATTACAAATGGCAACAAAGCAATTGTCGTATACTTTTGTCCCAATAAGATTTCATGGATATCCACTACCAATTCCAAAATTAAAACTATGTAGATCATTAAGAAAAAACCTTCAATATTCAACTCCACCACCAGCACTACTTCACTGGATACAACAGAGGGAAAATAAAGGTAGACAGCTACTCATTTTTTTACCAACGGTAGAAATCACGAGAAAATTTGAAAAATCGCTTACGACGTTTTTTCTAAAGCATGGGATTATTATAATGCCCTCGGCATTAAGTTGCGTACATGCTCAAGATGAAGATAGGAATTGGAAGATCAAACAATTTCGTGAAAAAGAAATCCAAGTATTATTGACAACTACTATTTTAGAACGTGGTGTTACGTTTCCAGCTGTTGATGTTGCTGTGCTTGATGCAGGACATGAAGTATTCGATGAAGCGGCCCTTGTCCAAATCGCAGGGCGGGCTGGAAGAAGTTTTGATGATCCTACCGGTGAAATTATTTTCTTTCATGACGGTAAAACAATAGCTATGATCAAAGCAGTTGAAATGATAAAAGAAATGAATAAACAGGGAGGGTTTTAAAAAATTGTATTGTTTATGGTGCTCCGAACCAATCATACAGCAGCTGACCTGGCAAAATTTCTTTTTTCCAGATATAAAAAAACTATGTGTGTATTGTGACTCACTGTTAGAAAAAATTGATGGGGATCGTTGCCACAAATGTAGTCGACAATGTGAACAAGCAATATGCTTCGATTGCCAAAGGTGGGAAAAGGAGAAGGAACGTGATACACTCGTTTTTAATTATTCTATTTTTCAATATAATATATTTATGCAAGAACTTATTGCGAAATGGAAATATCGTGGAGACGTTGAACTGGGCAATATATTCCGCGACGCAGTGAGAAAGGGGTTTACTCCTACATTTGCTGCCATGAAAAAACATGCGATAGCCGTACCTATTCCATTAAGCAAAGATAGGGAAAAAGAGCGTGGTTTTAATCAAGCAAAAATTTTAGCAGATTTTCTACCAATTAAATCTGAACTCGTATTGCATCGTATGGAAGGTGAAAAGCAATCGAAAAAATCGAGAAAAGAAAGAATTCAGTCGATAAATCCATTTAGCATTACTAAAAGTATTAACAAACCAGTCATACTTGTCGATGATATATATACAACCGGAACGACGCTAAGACATGCAGGAAAAGTGCTAAAGGAGAATGGTTGTCCGGAGGTTTTTGGTTTTACCTTAATTAGGGGTTAAAGTACGAAAAAATATATATGTAAATGAAAAGAGGGAATTTTCAATGGCTGAATTGGCAAATTGTTCTCGTTGTGACAACTTATTTGTAAAAGGAGTTCGTGATATTTGTCAAAATTGCTACAAACGGGAGGAAGAGGCATTTCAAAAGGTTTATCAATTTTTACGACAGCGCAAGAATCGAGAGGCGACATTAAGTGAAATTGTTCAACAAACAGGAGTTGATGAAGAGCTAATCATCAAGTTTGTGAAGGAAAAAAGGCTTCGACCCACCGAATTTCCGAACGTGGGATATCCGTGTGAAAAATGTGGGGAAGTCATTACATCAGGAAAACTATGTCAACGTTGTTCAGAGAAGTTAAAACAAGAGCTACAGCGATATGAGGAACATGAGCAGCGGATGAAACAAGAACAAAAAAAAGACAAGGTTAAAACATACTATATGTTTGATAAATAATATTTTTTCTTAAACTTTCCGGTATAACAACCGATATTAATAATGATAAAATGGATACCGGTTATAGCTTTCAAAAGAGGTGAGTGGAAGTGAAAATTAATGGATTGAATCAACCTAATTATAATCCGTATAAACAACAAATAAACAAACAAGTGGAAGTAAAACACGATATGAAAAAAGATCAAATTGAAATTTCTAATCAGGCAAAGCAATTACAAGAAGACGAAAAACCGAATCCTGCTCGTTCAGCACGTGTTGAGAAATTAAAAGAAGCGGTTGAAGCGGGAGAATATAAAGTGAATTATGACAAAACAGCTGAAAAAATGATTGATTTTTGGTCAGGAAAATAAAGCACTACCAAATGTAGTAAAAAGGTATGGGCAGGGAGAATGATGATTGAATCGAGCATTTATCTGTTACGAAGAGAATTCACTGCCTACTAATCTGTCAAAAAATAAATGAAGTTCTGAATAGGGAGGATTGTCATTGACTTTGCAAAAAATAAAAGAAGCCATGGATGTATTGGTTGACCTTCACCATAAGCTGATTGAGCTTTCAGAACTAAAAACTGATCTATTAAAAAAAGGATCTTTAGAGGAACTACAGGGATTGTTAGTTAAAGAAAGGAAGCTTATTCGGAAAACGGAACAAGCAGAAGCGGACCGAATTCAGGCTGTAAATTCATGGTTTCAAGCTATGGATGTAGCCAGTGAAGATAAAACAATATCCACCATACTTGAAATTGCTAAAGATGGTCATGAGAAAAACGAGTTAGCGACAGTGACAACAGTATTAACACAGGCGATTACGAAATTAAAACAGCTAGAGCAGCTTAATCACGCTTTAATAAATCAGTCTATGCAATTTGTACAACTATCACTGGATGTTATGAGTCCAACCATACGCAATATTAATTACGGAAATAAGAATGAAAAAAACACGGATACAGCAAAACGTTCCGTATTTGACTCGAAAGCGTAAACGAATTCGTTAGGAGGTAGCACATGAGTACATTTCACGGATTAGAAATGGCAAAACAGGCACTTTTTGCTCAACAATCTGCACTTTATACAACAGGCCACAATATATCAAATGCAAATACAGAGGGATATACAAGACAACGGGTTAATTTTGAGACCATGAACCCGTATCCTTCAGGTTCTAGAAATAGACCTCAAATACCAGGGCAAATGGGGACTGGCGTACAGGCAGGATCTGTTCAGCGTGTTCGTGATCAATTTTTAGATTATCAATACCGTGCTGAGAGTAGTAAATCTGGCTATTGGGCAGCAAGAGCAGATGCACTAAGTCGTATGGAAGGAGTTTTAAATGAGCCTTCAGATAGTGGACTCTCTCATACGATTGATCAGTTCTGGAATGGCTTACAAGATTTAGCTGTCAATCCAGATAACTCAGGAGCTAGATCAGTAGTAGCTAACCGTGGTCTTGCAGTAGCTGAGACATTCAATTATCTATCCGAATCATTATCATCGATTCGCTCCGATTTGAAGAACCAGATTGATACATCTGTAAAAGAAACAAACGCATTATTAAGGCAAATTCATAATATTAACGAACAAATTAAAGAGCTTGAGCCACATGGTTACTTATCAAATGACTTATACGATGAAAGAGATCGTTTAATTGATGAGCTTTCTAATAAAATGAATATTAAAGTTACTTACTCCAAAAGTGGCGAAGGCTCTCCAGAAATTGCTGATGGTATGGCAACGATAGAAGTTGTAAATGAAAAAGGGGAACCATTTAACCCAAGTGTTGTGTTAGTCAATGGTCAAACTGGTCAAGAGCAAGTAAATGAAATAGAGGTAACATATGGTAATGATTCTTATGCTGCCGTGAGTGGAATTTCAGTCAATGGTCAGCAATTAGATGTAATGAATACGAATGGCTCACTAAAAGGATTCATAGATTCATATGGTCATGATTTTGATGGTGATGGGGATGTAACTGGTACATATACCGACATGCTAGCTGATCTTGATAAACTAGCTAATACGTTAAAAGAAGAATTTAATAAGGTTCACCATAACGGAAAAGCGCTTGATGGGTCTGATGGAATTGACTTCTTTGTGTTTAAAGATGGAAAAGATGGAGCGGCAGGAATTACGGTCAATAAAGACATTTTGGATGACCCAGATTTAATTGCTGCAAGTACAAATGATACGGATGGAGAAGGTGCAAATGCACTGAATTTAGCTGAAGTATTTAATAATAAGAATTTGAATGGAAACCCATTGGGAGAGAGTACTTCGATCAACAGTTTCTATCAGTCATTAATTGGCGAAATGGGTGTTAAAGCTCAAGAGGCAAATCGAATGACGAACAACACAGCCATTCTTCGTTCCCAAGTGGAAGATCAACGTATGGCGGTGAGTAGTGTTTCGTTAGATGAAGAAATGTCAAATATGATTAGGTTTCAGCACGCTTATAATGCTGCAGCAAGAAGCATGACTACAATGGACGAGATGTTAGACAAAATCATAAATAGTATGGGACTTGTTGGAAGGTAGGGGAAAATAATGCGAATTACGCAAAGTATGCTTTCAAATAATATGCTCCGTAATTTATCAAATAGCTATGCGAAGCTTGATCAATATATGGATCAGGTAAGTACAGGGAAAAAAATAAATCGCCCTTCTGATAATCCAGTAATAGCGATGAAAGGGATAAATTTTCGCAGCCAAGTAAATGAAGCTGAGCAATATATGCGAAATACAGGTGAAGTTCATAACTGGATGGACAATTCTGATGCTGCTTTAGATAAAGCAACACAAACAATGCAAAAGTTAAGAGAATTAGCTGTTCAGGCTAGCACTGGTACTTACGATGAAGAAGAACGAGAAAATATAAAAAAAGAGGCTGAACAGTTAAAGGAACATTTAATTAATATAGCCAATACGCAAGTAAATGGGAAGTATATATTTAACGGTACGAATACAACAGAGCCCCCATACGACGCAACAAATGGATTTAATGCTAATACGGATCCAATAAAAATACCGGTTGCAGCTGGTACTGAACTTCAAGCAAACGTAAATGGAGAAGAAGTATTTGGTAACGAACTTTTTGATAAAATAGATACCTTCATAGAAAATCTTGGGAACGATAACCAAGCTGGTATTGGAGCAAGTATTGAAGATCTTGATACTGGTATTAATCAAATAGTTAACGCCCGTGCAGATTTAGGTGCAAGGATGAATCGCTTGGAGCTTGTTGAAAATCGACTAAGTGAACAAGAGATCATTGCAAAGAAAACAATGGCTGAAAATGAAAGTGTAGATTATGAAGAGGCAATAACCAATTTAATTACACAGGAAAGCTTACATCGTGCAGCATTGTCTGCAGGTTCAAGAATTATTCAGCCTTCACTTATTGATTTTCTTCGTTAACATTTTATAAGCCCTGCCCCTTTTGGGTGACAGGGCTTTTGTACATAATGAAAGGAAGTAGTTAGTAATGAAATTTCCTCAGCTACGCATGCATTCACAAATGGCTAAAATTCAAATCGAACAGATTCCTGGCGATCAAACTATTCGACAGCCGAAAGCAGATTTGTCAATACAACAGCCAAGAGCAGAAGTTACCATTACAAAGACTCCTTCCAAGCTGGAAATTGACCAAACTAAAGCTTTTGCTGATATGAACCGTATGTCTATTATAAAAAGGAATGAGCAATTCGCCGAAAAAGGAAAAAGCGCAGTTCTGGAAGGAATGGGACGACGTGCTCAGCAGGGAACGGAATTAATGAAGATAGAACGTGACGGGGATTCCATAGTTAATCAAGCTGTACAAAATTCACAATCACCACAAAAATCTTTAGGGATAGCCTTTATTCCTTCCCTTTTTTCTGTAAAAGTCAATTATCAACCATCAAAGGTACATATTGATGTAAAAACCAATAAACCGATCATTGAAGCAAAACAGAATAAAGTGGAGCACCACTATAAACAGGGAGAAGTAGCGGTAAGTATGAAGCAGTACCAGGATTTAACCATTGAAGTTGTTAATCTTTATGCTTAGGAGAGGGGAAGTAATATGCGCATTGAAACGAAGTACTTTGGAGAGGTAGCTATAGAATCAACAAGTGTTCTTGACTTTCCATCAGGAATACCAGGATTTAATCATGAAACACAATTTGTTTTGCTTGATTTTCCCGATAATCCATTATTTCAAATTCTTCAGTCTACTACTAGTAAAGAAACTGCTTTTATTGTAGTAAACCCTTATCATCTTTATGAAGAATATACGTTGAATTTGGATGAAAGTATAATAGAGATACTTCAATTATCTAGTGAAGAGGAAGTAGTTGTCCTTTCGATTGTTACATTAAAAGCACCTTTTACTTCTAGTACCATTAATTTAAAAGCACCAATCATTATAAATTCTGTTAAGAATAAAGGAAAGCAATTAATTATAAATACAGATGAATATCCGACAAGAGCACCGATTTCACCAAAGCACTCTTCGAAAGTGAAAGGGGAATAAAAGATGCTTGTATTAACTCGCAAAGTAAATGAGTCCATCCAAATAGGGGAAGATATTGAAGTTAAAGTACTCGCTGTTGATGGAGATCAAATAAAAATTGGAATTGGTGCTCCAAAATCAATCGATATTTATCGCAAAGAGCTTTATTTAGACATAAAAGAAGAAAATAATCAGGCTGCTAACATCTCTAATGAGTTAGTACAATTATTAAAAAATAAGTAGTTGTTTCACTCTATTTAATAAATTTTGCTAATGTACCGATATAAAAAGAAAAGAAAAGGGTTGGAAGTAATATGGGTATGCGGTTAGATCAAATAGTGACCGGATCACATCCACGGCTTCATGATCAGAGTAACAACCAAGTAAGAATGTCGGAAAGATCCGAAGGTAACAAAGGGTACAGCTCACAACAAAATCAAACAGAGGAAGTAATAGGTAAGCAATTAGAGACAGCTATTTCTAAGCTGAATAACTTCATTGAGCCATTGCGAACAGATTTACGATTTAAGTACCATGAAAAATTAAATGAGTACTATGTCACTGTTGTGAATCCATTAACAGATGAAATTATAAAAGAGATACCTCCTAAGAAGATGCTAGATATGTATGCTGAAATGGCTGAATTCATGGGAATATTAATCGATGAGAAAATATAGGACATATTTTAAAAGGAGAGATAATGATGCGTATTGGCGGATTGGCTAGTGGAATGGATATTGATTCACTCGTAAACAAACTAATGAGTGCTGAACGAATACCATTAGATAAAATGGAACAAGAAAGAACGACGCTTGAATGGAAAAGAGATGCATTTCGAGAAATTAATAAGAAATTAACCGAGCTGGATAACCTCATGTACGATATGAAAATGAGTTATACGTATAATTCGAAATCAGTAAGCTCATCGATAGACGATGCCGTTACAGCAACAGCTACACCGAGTACATCTAATGGAACTTATCAAGTCAAAGTAAGTCAGTTGGCTAGCTCTGCAATTAATGTAAGTTCAGGAGAACTTGCGATTGATCCAACAGAGGAATTAGACGCTTCCTATCATGGAACCAAGGTTGAATTTTCGACATTTGATGAAAATGGTGATGAACAGAAGTACTCCTATACGATAAAGGAAGGAGATACACTGAATGATGTACTGAAGCGTGTATCGAATGATGATAATAATGTTCGAATGTTTTATGACAATCAATCGAATAAAGTGATTATGGAGACAACTAGAACAGGTGATTACAATCAAGGAACAGCCCCTGATGGTGCTGAGATTCAATTTGCTAATGGATCATTTTTACAATCTGTACTAAAAATGGATGTAGCGAATGAAAAAGGCGGAGAAAATGCTAAGTTTGAGTATAATAACAGTGGATTAGTAATGGAATCTAAAACCAATTCTTATTCTTTGAACGGAATTGACTTTGAATTTAAAAATACTACGGATGGTAAAAACGCTAAATTAACTGTCACCAATGACGTAGAAGCTTCCTATGAAGCTATTATGAAGTTTGTAGATAAATACAATGAAGTGGTCGAGGCGCTAAATTCTTCTCAACAAGAGGAAAAATTCAGAGATTACCAACCGTTAACAGATGAACAAAAGAAAGAAATGTCTGATAAAGAAATCGAACTGTGGGAAGAACGAGCAAAAAGTGGATTGCTTCGTGGAGAATCTACTATTTCAGGAGGATTATTTAATTTAAGGCAGAGCTGGTACTCCAAGGTTGAAACAGGCGGAGAATATACTTCTTTGACACAAATAGGAATTGAAACATCCAAGAATTACTTAGATGGTGGTAAGCTAGTCGTAGACCCAAAAGAATTGAGGAAAGCACTTCAAGATAATCCAGCAGATGTGAAAAAGCTATTTACTAACAACGATGAAGGTGCATCACGTGGATTGGTAAATCGTTTAGAAGATGCATTAAGTTCAACAATGTCTAAGATTGGTGAAAAAGCTGGTGGCGGTACAGATACATTAGAAAACTATACATTAGGAAAAAGAATGAAAGATCTGGATAAAAGAATATCAGCTTTTGAGGATCGTTTGGTTAAAGTAGAAACACGTTACTGGAATCAATTCACAGCTATGGAAAAGGCAATTTCACGGATGAATCAGCAGTCAGCACAGCTAATGTCGCAGTTTGGCGCTTAAATGTAAAATGTAAGTTAAGGAGTGAACCAAATGTCACCGAATAAGCAACATCAAGCATATAAAAATAATGCTGTCAATACAGCCTCTGGTGCGGAACTAACTTTAATGTTATACAATGGATGTATTAAATTTATAAAACAAGCAATGAAGGATTTGGATAGTAAAAACTATGAAGCCAAAAATACGAATATACAAAAGGCACAAAAAATAATTCAAGAATTAATGATCACTTTGGATCCAAAAATTGAAATATCTAATCAATTCTTGCCACTTTATGAGTATATGTTATTTCAGTTAAAGGAAGCGAATATAAAAAATGATACATCCTTATTAGAAGAAGTACTTGGTTATACTATCGAATTCCGAGATACATGGAAACAAGTTATATTAGAGACGCGCAAAAAACAATATGCACAAGGTGCTCATGTCTAATGAATCGATTAACTCCTTTATATGAAACTACAATAAAACTAAAAGAAGTATTAGAGCAAAAAATCGATGCAAAGGATCGTGAATCTGTCATATCACAAATAAATTCCCTGATTGAAAAAAGGGGAGAACAGATGAAAGCATTGACTCCACCCTATTCAGATATGGAGAAGGAAACGGGACGAGCATTAGTGGATTTAAATGATGGGATTCAACATAAGATGCAGCAACTATTTCATGAATTAAAGCTAGAAATGAAGCAAATAAAGAAACAAAAACAATCCAATAGAAAGTATAGTGATCCGTATAAAAATGTTCAGTCCAAAGATGGTATGTTTTTGGATAGTAAAAATTAGGTATATTTTCCCCGCATATAACTGGCAGTAAGCCCCTACCTCAAGCAATGAAGAAAAACCAATATGGTGAAGTGAGGGATCAACTGCCAGTAAATGTCCGATTGGTTCGGGCCTACATGGAAGTAGGTCACAAAGGCGTTGCCACAGGACGTGGCGAATGAAGCCTTTGTACGTATTTCTTTCAGTAAAAAGCGGATGGAAGCTTCACTTTATAGAATAGTGAATAGGAAAAAGAGAAAATTTCTACAACTGTAGTTATTTTCTCTTTTTAAGATTTATTTACATTTCTAACTATGTTGAGAAATAAGTATGAAGTAGTTGTAAATTTTTTAAGGAAATTGTAAACCGTCAATTCTAGCAATAGCAAGGCATAGACCAATATTCCCCCTGTTTTATTTGCTGTTTGAATAGTTTAGAAAGGAATTTCCTTGGGAAACGTTGTATAATATATATATAAGCTGAAAGGAGGACACTTTAATGAAATTTAACATTCGTGGTGAAAATCTTGAGGTGACAGGATCAATAAGAGATTATGTGGAGAAGAAAATAAGTAAACTAGAAAGATATTTTGATACACCACCAACATCTGAGGTACATGTTAATTTAAGTGTCTATAATGATGAGCAGAGAATAGAGGTTACTATCCCAATGACCAATCTGTTACTACGCGGAGAGGTTCAACACGTAGATCTTTACGCTGCCATCGATTTAGTTGTCGATAAGCTTGAAAGACAAATCCGAAAGCATAAAACGAAAGTAAATCGTAAATTTAAACAAAACGGTGCAGCGAAACATGTGTTTGCTGAATTAGAAAAAGAAGCAGCAAGTGTTGCTTTAGAAGAAGAATCTGATGAAATTGAAATTGTAAGAACGAAACGATTTGACTTGAAACCAATGGATTCTGAAGAAGCTGTTCTGCAAATGGACATGTTAGGACATGCATTCTATGTTTTTGAAAATGCAGCAAATGGAGATACAAATGTTGTTTACCGTCGTAATGATGGGAAATATGGATTAATTGAACCGAATGCATAAAACCGAATCGAAAATATAAAAGATGTTATCGAAAAATACAATTAACCGAAAAGCCCACGGAGGGATATAAATTTTCTTCGTGGGCTTTTTCGTAGTCTTGGGAATTATAAAGATAAATCTGGGTGTGTTGAGCCTCGTCCTGCTTCAGTACCCGGAACTAGGCGACTTTACGCATCGCTCTACGATAGTCATCATCGGCTCGCAAGCACACCATAATTCCTTTATCTCCGTTGAATCGCTCCAGTAGCAACATTTCTAATCGGGGCGCTTGCGTTTTTGTTCCTCTAAACAACAGCTACTATACTTCCTTCTAGTTTATAAGTTTAGTTGAGAATAATAATCAATAAATATTCTTACATATACATAGAATGTTGATATAAAACCTTTAAAGGCTCTTTAATGTGACATAATTCGAACATATACAGTGTTTTTCTTGACAAAAAACGACATCCACTTAATAATAAGTACGTGATTAGAATTATTTTAGGAAATGAAAGCATAAGCTTCATTTCTTTTCAGAACACATTTTAGGAGGAAGATTATTTATGTCACTTATTGGTACTGAAGTACAACCATTCACAGCAAATGCTTATAAAAATGGTGAGTTTATTGAGGTAACGGAAGAAAACTTTAAAGGCAAGTGGAGTGTTATCTGCTTTTATCCTGCCGATTTTAGTTTTGTATGCCCAACGGAACTTGAAGATTTACAAAATCAATACGCCACGTTAAAGGAGCTTGGAGCTGAAGTATATTCTGTTTCTACAGATACACATTTTGTACACAAAGGCTGGCATGATAGCTCTGAAAAAATTGGAAAAATTACATATGCGATGATTGGTGATCCTTCGCAAACTATTTCTCGTAATTTCCAAGTGCTAAATGAACAATCAGGTCTTGCAGATCGTGGTACATTCATTATTGATCCAGATGGTATTATCCAAACAGTGGAAATTAATGCAGATGGTATAGGACGTGATGCAAGCACGCTAGTAAACAAAATTAAAGCTGCTCAATATGTTCGTAACAACCCAGGCGAAGTTTGCCCAGCTAATTGGGAAGAAGGCTCTGAAACGCTTAAACCAAGCCTTGATCTTGTAGGTAAAATCTAAGGAGTGCACGAAATGGTACTTGAAGCAGATATCAAAGCACAATTAAATCAATATATGCAGCTATTAGAAAACGATATTGTTATTAAAGTAAGTGTGGGTTCGGATGCTATTTCTAATGAAATGCTGGCTCTACTTGAAGAACTAGCTACTATGTCTACTAAAATAACTGTTGAAAAAGCTCCTTTAGAAAGAACCCCTAGCTTTAGTGTGAATCGAGTTGGAGAGGATACAGGAGTTGTATTTGCAGGTGTTCCTTTAGGTCATGAGTTCACATCATTAGTGTTAGCATTGCTGCAGGTTAGTGGTAGGCCACCGAAGGTAGACCAAAGCGTTATAGATAAGATTCAAACTATTAATGGAGAATATCATTTTGAATCTTACATTAGTCTTACTTGTCATAATTGCCCGGATGTTGTTCAAGCACTAAATATAATGACCGTGCTTAACCCTAATATTACGCATACGATGATTGATGGCGCAGCATATAAAGAAGAAGTAGAAGATAAAAATGTCATGGCAGTGCCGACGGTTTATTTAAATGGGGAATCTTTTGGCAGTGGCCGTATGACAATGGAAGAAATTCTTGCTAAGTTAGGCAGTGGATTGAATGCCTCTGAGCTTGCTAACAAAGATCCCTATGATGTTCTTGTTATTGGCGGTGGGCCAGCTGGTGCAAGTGCAGCAATTTACGCAGCGCGTAAAGGAATCCGAACAGGTATTGTTACGGAGCGTTTTGGCGGTCAAGTTCTTGATACACTGAGCATCGAGAACTTTATTAGTGTAAAACATACAGAAGGTCCGAAGCTTGTAGCAAGTCTTGAAGAGCATGTGAAAGAATATGACATAGATGTAATGAATTTACAGCGATCTAGTAGCTTAAAAAAGAAAGACCTCTTTGAGCTTACGCTTGAAAATGGAGCAGTCCTTAACAGCAAAACGATCATCCTTGCAACAGGTGCTCGTTGGCGTAATGTCGGCGTTCCTGGTGAACAGGAATTCAAAAATAAAGGCGTTGCCTATTGTCCACATTGTGACGGTCCTTTGTTTGAAGGAAAAGATGTAGCGGTTATCGGTGGTGGCAACTCGGGAATTGAAGCTGCAATAGATCTTGCTGGCGTAGTAAGACATGTAACTGTTCTTGAGTATAATCAAGAATTAAAAGCAGATGATGTTTTGCAAAAGCGCCTTAATAGTCTAGCTAATGTCACAGTCTTGACAAATGCTCAAACAACTGAAATTACAGGAACCGACAATGTAAATGGGATTACGTATAAAGAACGTCACACAGGTATGGAAAAACATATCGATTTACAAGGTGTGTTCGTACAAATAGGTTTAGTACCAAATACGGAGTGGTTAGATGGTAAGGTTGAGTGTAATCACATCGGTGAGGTCATTGTTGATAAGCACGGAGCTACGAATGTTCCGGGATTGTTTGCGGCAGGAGACTGTACGGATGGACCGTATAACCAGATCATTATTTCTATGGGATCAGGAGCGAACGCATCTTTAGGTGCATTTGACTATCTTATCCGGAATTAGTAAATAAATAGCCAATAATAAAAGGACCTCTATACTACCAATCGGCAGTAAGAGGTTCTTTTAATTGATAGTACAAATGGATCAATGTCGAAAATTGTAATTAAAATTGCTGAAATCTTAAAATGGATTAGATTATCTAAGGCATTCTTGGAAAATGTCATTAAAATCTTATCCGAACAGCTTATTTCGTTTGAATTATTTGTCGAATTTAACTCTAAAATTTAAAAATGGTGATTAGTCATGATACCCAGTGTTGTGATATAAATAAGGCAAATGATTTAGGAGGTGAATGATCTAACACGTACATTTTACAGCAATGTCAGTCTAAAAAAGGAATGTTTATATCGCTTTGTCTCTCCGACAGTCTTTTATAAACATTCCTAAGCATACTTCGCTAGAAAAGCGACTGTCTTTTCTCACAGAATCCTCTATAATCCCTTTCCTTAGAAGAGTGGTTTATCCTCAAACCACTCTTTTTACATTGATTTGTACTGATACATACTTGAAGTGGAACATATTCCCTTGATAATTCATTTGAAAAACAGAAGAGATACAAGAATTTTCATCTAAGAACTGTGCAATGTCAGTAGTTGTCATCTTTCTTTAGAAAGTGTTATTATTGATAAAAGACGCTAATTCTTTACGTACGATAATTATAGTATAAAATCAGATAGAAAATCTTATTTAAGATAGATATTGAGGTGCATGTATAATGGCTGGAATATTAAAGAAAATTTTTGGTGATGGAACGCAAAGACAATTGAATCGGCTGCAAAAAACAGTGGATAAAATAGAGGCATTAGAACCAGAAATGGAAAAGTTAACTGATCAGGAGCTACAAGAAAAAACAGAAGCGTTTAAAGAAAGGTATCAAAATGGAGAAACTTTAGACGATATGCTTGTAGAAGCATATGCAGTGGTTCGTGAAGGATCTAAACGTGTACTAGGAATGCGACCTTTCCAAACGCAGTTAATGGGTGCTATTGCTTTGCATGAAGGTAACATTGCTGAGATGAAAACCGGGGAAGGAAAAACATTAGCTTCTACCATGCCTGCATACTTAAATGCACTTTCTGGTAAAGGTGTTCATATAATTACAGTCAATGATTATTTGGCAAGTCGTGACGCGCAGGAGATGGGAGAGCTCTATCAATTTTTAGGACTAACAGTTGGGCTTAATGGAAATGGGTTATCAAAAGAACAAAAAAGGGAAGCGTATAATCAGGATATTACCTATGGTACGAACAATGAATATGGTTTTGATTACTTGAGAGATAATATGGTCCTTTACAAGGAGCAAATGGTACAACGTCCTTTGAATTTTGCAATTATTGATGAGGTTGACTCGATATTAATAGATGAAGCACGAACACCTTTAATTATTTCCGGTTCAGCTAAGAAGTCTGCGTCACTTTATCAGCAAGCGAATAGCTTTGTAAGTACACTTTCCAAGGAAGGTGATTATACCTACGATGAAAAAACAAAAGGGGTACAACTTACAGAGGAAGGGATAAATAAAGCGGAAAGCTATTTTTCGATTGAGAACTTGTTTGATTTAAACAATGTATCATTAACGCATCATATTAATCAGGCTCTGAAGGCTCATGTTTCGATGCATCGTGATGATGACTATGTGGTAGAAGAAGGAGAAGTAGTTATTGTAGACCAATTCACAGGTCGATTAATGAAAGGTCGTCGTTATAGTGATGGCTTACATCAAGCAATAGAAGCGAAAGAAGGATTACAAATTCAAAACGAGAGTATGACGCTTGCGTCTATTACCTTTCAAAACTTCTTCCGAATGTATAATAAATTGGCAGGTATGACTGGTACGGCGAAAACGGAGGAGGAAGAGTTCAGAAACATCTATAATATGGATGTTATTGCTATTCCGACAAATAAACCGATTATCCGTGACGATCGAGCTGATTTGATTTATAAATCCATGCAAGGTAAGTTTCAAGCAGTTGTAGAGGAAATAAAAGAACGTCACTTAACAGGACAGCCAGTATTAGTTGGTACTGTTGCTGTTGAAACTTCTGAGTTAATATCAAAATTATTGAAGAAGGCTGGCGTGAAACATGATGTATTAAATGCTAAAAATCACTTTCGCGAAGCAGAGATAATAGAGAATGCTGGACAAAAGGGAGCCGTAACCATTGCTACTAATATGGCTGGACGCGGAACCGATATTAAGTTAGGTGAAGGTGTTGTTGATCTTGGAGGACTCGCTGTTATTGGTACGGAACGTCATGAATCACGTCGTATCGATAATCAGTTACGTGGACGTTCTGGACGACAAGGTGATCCAGGGATGTCTCAATTCTACCTATCCATGGAAGATGAGTTAATGCGTCGATTTGGCTCTGATAATTTGAAATCGATGATGGAGCGACTCGGAATGGAAGATTCACAGCCAATTGAAAGTAAAATGGTATCTCGTGCTGTTGAATCAGCTCAGAAACGAGTGGAAGGGAATAACTTTGATGCACGTAAAACAGTCCTATCTTATGACGATGTTTTACGAGAACAAAGAGAAATTATTTATAAGCAACGCTTTGATGTTATTGAATCTGAAACAGAATTACGAGAGATTATTGAGAACATGATTATTTCAACACTTGAACGTGTTGTAGCAACACATACGCAGGATGATGATGAGGATAATTGGGATTATAAGGCGATTGTTGAATATGTACAAGGTAGCCTCCTAGATCAAGATCAAATTGCTGTAGATGATTTAAAAGGAAAAGATCCAGAGGAAATCAATGAATGGATTATGGAGAGAGTGAGAGCTCGCTATGATCAAAAAGAACAAGAACTAACAGAAGAACAAATGCGCGAGTTTGAAAAAGTAATTCTCTTAAGAACGGTTGATACGAAATGGATGGATCATATTGATCAAATGGATCAATTACGTCAAGGAATTCATTTACGTGCATATGGACAGAATGATCCGTTACGTGAATATCAACTTGAAGGCTTCTCAATGTTTGAAGCAATGATCGAAAATATTAACGAAGAAGTTGCCAAGTACATTATGAAAGCTGAAATTAGAGATAATCTGCAACGGCAGGAAGTTGTGAAAAATACACAGGCAGTTTCCGGCAGTCAGGAAGAGAAAAAGAAAACACGTAAGCCATTTGTAAAACAACAGGATATTGGTCGTAATGACCCTTGTCCGTGCGGCAGTGGTAAAAAATATAAAAATTGCCATGGGAAATAGTGAAATGGATAAAGCACTCCGCTGAAACCAGTGGAGTGTTTTATTGCCAAATACAAATTGAGGTGATTAGGATGGAATTAGTTGAAATAAGAAATGAATTAGACCAAATGAGTAAGCGAATTAATGATTTTAGGGGGTCTCTTTGACTTAGACGAAAAAACTCAACGTATTAAAGAGTTAGAATTAAAAATGGCTGCTCCATCATTCTGGGATGACCAAGAAACAGCACAAAAAGTCATTAGTGAGGTTAATGGTTTAAAGGAATATGTGAATAAATTTGAGGAATTAGAAGAGTTTCTTGACAATTTAGAGGTATCCTATGAGTTAGTAAAGGAAGAAAATGATGCAGAGTTATTTGAGGATCTTACAAAGGATCTCCATGAACTGCGCATACAAATGAACAATTTTGAGCTACAACTTCTTTTAAGTGAGCCGTATGATGCTAATAATGCGATTCTGGAGCTACACCCAGGCGCTGGTGGAACAGAGTCTCAGGATTGGGCGAGCATGCTATTAAGAATGTATCAACGCTGGGCAGAAACAAAAAACTTCAAAGTAGAAATGTTAGATTACTTAGCCGGTGAGGAAGCGGGATTGAAAAGCGTTACGTTATTAATTAAAGGTCACAATGCTTACGGTTATTTAAAGGCTGAAAAAGGTGTACACCGATTGGTACGAATATCACCATTTGATTCTTCAGGGCGCCGCCACACATCCTTTGTGTCCTGTGATGTAACGCCAGAAATGACCGAGGATGTAGATATTGAAATGAAATCAGAAGATATTAAGGTAGATACGTATCGAGCGAGTGGTGCAGGAGGGCAGCATGTTAATACTACTGATTCAGCTGTGCGTATTACCCATTTACCTACAAATGTAATCGTGACGTGTCAAAATGAGCGCTCACAGATAAAAAACAGAGAAGCTGCGATGAAAATGTTAAAATCGAAATTATATCAATTGGAAATTGAAAAACAACAGCAGGAATTAGCCGAAATTCGTGGCGAGCAAATGGAAATTGGCTGGGGAAGTCAAATTCGCTCCTATGTTTTTCATCCGTATTCTATGGTAAAGGATCACCGTACAAATGTAGAAGTAGGAAATACACAAGGTGTAATGGACGGAGAGATTGATCCATTTATTGATGCTTATTTAAGATATCAGATGAAATAAAATAAGTAAGAAATCACCTGTAGATAATTAGAGCTTAGAAAAATGCTGCAAATAGCTGTTATTAGCAATAATTTCATGAAATGGACACAAATGGTCTTAGTCCGTATGGCAATTGCTTTCTAGCCTTTTTCGTGTTATTTAATGTTGGTATAAAGGGTTTTAAAACCCACATAATGGGTTATAATAAAACTGTTAAGCCATTACAATATTTTTGATAGGGGGATTTAGGCTATGAAAAAGTGGTTATTAACAATGCTTTTCGGTACTGCACTTGTGCTCGGTGCATGTGGCGGTGGGGACGATAATGCTTCTGAAGAGCCAGCTGATAACGGGGATACTGGCACAGAAGAGCCATCAGATTCAGAAGGTGGAGCTGTAGATACCGCTGCTGCTGAAGATGTATTCAAAAGTAATTGTGCTTCCTGCCACGGCGCTGATTTATCAGGTGGGAATGGCCCTGATCTAACACAGGTTGGTTCGAAGCTTTCCTCAGATGAAATTGCCGACATAATTAAAAATGGTAAAGGATCTATGCCTGCTGGCATGGCATCTGGAGATGACGTACAATTACTTGCAGATTGGTTAGCTCAAAAAAAATAATGTATGATTAAAAGGCTTGTCTGATTGAAGATATTCAGTAGACAAGCTTTTTATTTTGACTTCAATAACTATCCTTCGACAAAAAAAGCTTTAAAAACAGAATCCTTCTCGAAACCACCCCCTGCTTCTCAAAACAATTAACGTATATATATAGATAGCGCAACCGTTAAATGATACTAGGTCTGAAGTGAGTTGAAATTCAGTTTAATTTATGAAAATAGGTATTTTCCCTCATATTTCCACTTGATTTTCGCCTAAAAACCCACTTATTTATTTAAAATATGACAAAATATTTCAATAAACTACGACTTTTGAAATATAAATGTAATAATTTTATGTCTAAAAATCCTGGCGAAAGATGTTATAATGATGGAGTATCACTTACATATGATTAATTAAAAATGGAAGCGTGTATTGTTATGAATTCTAAAAAAAAGAGGCACACATCTAAGAATGACAACTAAAAGATAAAGGTGATTGCATTATGATATTAATGAAAGACGTATATAAAACATATGCCAATGGTGTAACAGCACTTAATGGTATAAATGTCGATATTAAGCAAGGCGAATTCGTCTATATTGTAGGACCAAGCGGTGCTGGGAAATCAACATTTATAAGATTAATGTACCGGGAAGTCAGGCCAACTAAAGGTTCCATCTACATAAACGATGTTAACGTAAATGAAATAAAAGAAAAAAGAGTTCCCCTGTTACGTAGGGATATTGGAGTTGTATTCCAAGACTTTAAATTACTCCCAAAACTAACAGTCTATGAAAATATTGCTTTTGCATTAGAAGTAATAGAGCAGCCCCCAAGTTTGATTCGAAAACGAGTGATGGATGTTCTAGAGCTTGTTGGTCTTAAAAATAAGGCTCGGTTCATTCCTGATGAACTTTCAGGTGGTGAACAGCAGCGCGTTTCTATAGCTAGAGCTATTGTAAACCATCCCAAAATTGTGATTGCTGACGAACCAACAGGGAATTTAGATCCAGATACGTCCTGGGGCATCATGAAAATTTTAGAAGAAATCAATGATCGTGGAACAACGGTAATTATGGCTACACATAGTAAGGAAATTGTTAATACTTTCAAAAACCGTGTAATTGCCATTGAAGATGGATTAATCGCAAGAGATGAACACCGAGGTGATTACGGCTATGAAAATTAGAACATTAATGCGTCATATACGTGAAGGGTTTAAAAATATTGGACGAAATGGTTGGATGACGATCGCATCAGTTGGTGCTGTAACAACTACGTTGATTTTAGTTGGTGCTTTTTTAGCGCTAATGATGAACTTAAATCAGATGGCTGACAATATCGAGGACGATGTTGAGATTAATGCCTTGATAGATTTGACTATAAACCAACAAGAGATACAGCAACTAGGTAACGAGATTAAGCAGATTGATGGTGTAGATTCAGTTGTTTTCTCATCTAAGGATGATGAGTTAAATAAATTAATTGACAGCATGGGTGAAAATGGTCAAACGTGGCAAATGTTTGAACAGGATAATCCTTTAAACCATGTTTACATTGTACGAACAGCAGATCCTCAGGATACTGCTCCGGTCGCAAAGAAGATTTCAGAGCTTAAAGGCGTTCAAGAGGTTAATTATGGTCAAGGTGTTGTAGAAAAGCTTTTTGAATTTAATAAATACGCACGATCAATCGGATTGGTCTTAATTGTAGGCTTGTTATTTACAGCTATTTTTCTTATTTCCAACACGATTAAAATTACAATTATGGCACGTAGTAAGGAAATTGGCATTATGAAACTAGTTGGTGCAACCAACGGCTTTATCAGATGGCCGTTTTTTATCGAAGGGATGTTGCTCGGAATATTAGGATCAATTATACCAATTGCCATTGTGCTTTCAGGCTATTATTACTTAGCTAATACAGTGAGCCAGCGTATTCACTACAGCTTCGTTGAAATTTTGCCATATAATCCATTCGCGATACAGCTATCGTTGATTATTTTAGCCATTGGTGCAGTCATTGGTGTATGGGGAAGTGTTATGAGTGTACGTAAATTCTTAAAGGTTTAGTTTGTGCGTGTGTCATTTGTAAGGAGCCATTTTGGAGCATTGTTTGAAATTTATACAGAGGGAAAGGGGAATATTTGAATGAAGAAAGTAATACCATCTTTGCTGACGGTCATTTTAGTAAGCACATCACTATCCTTCTATACTAGCCCAGTGTCAGCTGAGTCAACAGACGAGCTCGATAAAAAGATAAGTGACTTGGAAAAGGAACAAAAGGAACTCGAAAAAGAGCAAAGCGAATTAAATCGTGATAAAAAAGAAACGGAAGAAAAAATTGATAAAAATTTAAACAAGCAGGATTCGGTAGAAGCTGATATAAATTCAATTGACCAAAAGCTTTCCAATACTAGGAATAAAATTGAAAATAAAGAAAATGAGATTTCTGCGACAAATAAAAAGATTGAGGATTTAAAGAGCCAAATTGAAAAGTTAAAAGAAGAAATTGTACTATTGAAAGAACGCATAAAAAAACGTGAACAGTTACTGAAAGACCGCCTACGTAATATACAAAAGAATGGCGGTAACATGAAATACATAGAGGTTATTCTTGGTTCGCAAAGCTTCGGTGATTTTATTAGTCGCTCTTCAGCGGTAAACACAATTATGGATCAAGACAAAACAATAATGGAAGCACAAACTGCTGATAAATTGGCCTTAGAAAAAAACAAGGCGGACATTGAGAATAAGAAAAGTGAAGTAGAAGATCGTAAGCTAGCATTAGAGGATCAGAAATCAGAGCTAGTTGCTTTGAAATCGCAACTTAACAAGCAAATGTCTGAGAAAGAAACGATGATGGCTTCACTAGAAAAAGAACATGAAGATTTAGAAGAATATAAAGTGAGTGTGCAAGAAGAAAAAGAGATACTTGCTGCACAAGCGTCAGCTGTGGAAAAAGCAAAGCAGGTAGCGGAGAACGAAAAGAGTAAGTTAGCACAATTAGCTAAGGAGAAGGAAAAACAAAAAAAGGCAACCACTAATTCTTCTTCTGGTAATTCTCAGTCTTCTGTTAGCTCAGGCTCTGGTGGATCAGGTGGAGGAAGCGGTATCTTTATTTGGCCAGCAGCTGGTTATAAAACCTCTGATTATGGATATAGAGTCCACCCTATAACAGGTAAGAAAAAGTTACATGCTGGTATGGATATTGGAGCATCTATAGGCACACCATTAAAAGCTGCTGCTTCAGGTGTCGTTATTAGAGCGGGTGTTATGAGTGGATATGGTAATACCATTATGATTACCCATAACATTGACGGTACAACCTATACAACATTATATGCACATTTAAGCAGTATATCCGTTTCAGCTGGACAGGTTGTTAGCCAAGGTCAGCAAATTGGGGCAACAGGGAACTCTGGTGCATCGACTGGACCACATTTACATTTTGAGGTACATGTTGGTGGCTGGAATGCTGCAAAAAGTAATTCTGTAAACCCATTAAATTACTTAAATTAATTGCAAAGGCTGTTTTCTAAAGATTGTTAGTGTATACGAAAATAATAGCAGTGGATTAAAATGAGCAATTGTAAGTATTAGAAAAAGGCATCATCCTTTATGGTATGATGTCTTTTTCTGCTCTTTCGTTGTATAATTACATAAAAAGCGTAGTAAAACCATAGTCATAAGAGAAAGATAGTGGTATGCTTTTTAATATTACATGTTATTTTGATTAAAATAGTTGGGGTGAAATAATGAATTTAAGAAAGATACATATAGTACTACTTCTCGTTTGTGCATTACTTTTAGGACTTGGAGGCGGCTATGCTGGTGTAAAGCTTGCTCAGTCTAATAATAATGACGCACAAGATAATAAAGCGATAACTGAAAATATAGAGGGGGCTAAAGAGACAAATACCCCAAAGGAAATGAACAAAGTAGGTCAAGCGTTTAATCTTATAAAAGAAAATTATTTAGAGGATGTAGATGATCAGCAATTAATTGAAGGAGCAATTCAAGGGATGCTGACATCATTAGAGGATCCGTATAGTTCGTATATGGACGTGGAGACAATGAAGCAATTTAATGAGCAAATTGAGTCTTCGTTCGAAGGTATTGGTGCGGAAGTAAGTATGGTGAATGATACAGTAACCATTGTGGCCCCAATTAAAGATTCACCAGCGGAAAAAGCTGGCCTACGACCTAACGACCAAGTGCTTCAAGTAGATGGGGAAAGTTTAGATGGGTTAAATCTTAATGAAGCGGTGGCTAAGATTCGCGGTGAAAAAGGGTCTAAAGTTGAGCTAGAAATACAGCGTGCTGGAGTTTCTGAACCATTTAATGTGACAATTACACGAGACACTATTCCAGTTGAAACCGTTTATAGCAAAACGGAAACAGTAGATGGAAAGAAAACGGGTATTATCGAAATAACCAATTTTTCTGAGCGTACAGCTGATGAATTTACAGAACAGCTAGATAAGATGGAAAAGGATGGAATTAAAGGGCTGGTTATTGATGTCCGAGGAAATCCAGGCGGTTTATTAGATGTCGTGGAGGATATATTAAAACAATTCGTCCCAAATGATATGCCTTACGTTCAAGTAGAAGATCAAAATGGAGAAAAATCTCCTTCATATTCTGAACTTGAGGAGAGAAAAGAGTATCCAATTAGTGTATTAATTGATGAGGGAAGTGCATCAGCATCTGAAATTTTGGCAGTTGCTATGAAAGAAATGGGCTATGATGTAGTTGGTCAAACAAGTTTTGGTAAAGGTACCGTTCAGCAAGCAGTTCCATTGGGCGATGGAAGTACCATCAAATTAACATTTTTTAAATGGCTCTCCCCTGAAGGCAATTGGATTCATGAAAAAGGGGTAAAACCTACCATTGAAGCAAAGCAAGCAGATTATTATTATACAAATCCCGTACAGATTGAAGAGCCACTGACTCTTGATCATACAGGAGATAATATTAAGAATGTGCAGATTATGTTAAAAGGATTAGGTTATGATCCTGGAAGAATAGATGGCTATTTTAGTGAAAAAACGGAAGAAGCTGTTAAAGATTTTCAATCTGCCAATGATGTGAGTTCAACTGGTAAGGTAGATGAAAAAACGGCAGGATTAATCGAAACAGCGGTTGTTGATAAAATAAGAAATGGTGAAGACGATAAGCAGTTAGAAAAAGCTTTAGCAGAAATATACGAATAATAGTAATCCGCGGGTATTACTCGCGGATTTTCCAATCGAGCAGGAAGTCATTCCCTTGATGTCGAATAAATGAAATAGTACATCGTTGCATAGAGAAGGTGAGTATATTGTTGGAAGCTTGGTTCATTGAAATCGTTAAGGGGATTGGAAGGGTCCTTCTAAATCCATTATTATATTGGGCCATATTATTAGTTTTTCTTGCAGGGAAAAAGAGAATTAGAAGAGAGAGAATGGATTTTGGGATAAAGATATTTGATATGTTCTCTGAGTGGAAGGGCACATGGCTTTATTCTATTCTATTAGGACTAATTGTGTCAGCTATAACTATTGGGCTAGGGGTTGTTTTTTCATATACAACGATCCTGCTATTTTGTATCATAACAATTCTTGTCAGTATTACTGGGAGATTCACATTACTTTCTGCAAGCTATACACTGGGAATTTCCTATTTCGTACTCCTATTCCTTCCAACTGTAATGGAGAAGCAAAAGATAGTCTCAGCCGAATTATTTTCTACTATTAATTACCAAGGATTAGTTATCTTAATAGGTATATTCCTTGTTGCTGAAAGCATTCTCTTATTAAAGGCACGCAAAGGCAAAACCTATCCAGAACTTGTTCAAGGTAGCCGAGGGGGGTGGATGGGACAGCATCATATAAAAAAGCTGGCTGTGATTCCTTTTTTCATACTTATACCAACAGGCTTAATAACCTCTTTTGCTCCATATTGGCCCTATTTTACAATAGGGGAGCAGTCCTTTAGCTTAATATTGATTCCTTTTATCATTGGATTTGATCATATTGTTCGAGGTAACGATCCCATGGTTTCGGCTGGTAAATTGGCGAAATCCATGATGATTCTCAGTTTCCTTGTGCTTCTAACTGCATGGGGAAGTAGCTATTATTCATGGCTTTCCTTGGCAGGAGTAATTGTAGGAATAGCTGGAAGAGAGTATCTAAATTATCGACATCGTACGAAAGATCATGAACGATCAGGCTTTTTTCAACCTACTGATAAGGGGCTAAAAGTTTTGTCTGTTATTCCTAATTCTCCAGCAGATCGTTTAGATATATTAGCTGGAGAATCAATTGCGAGAGTAAATGGAAATAAAGTTGTCAGTATTACGGAGTTCTATGAGGCGCTACAGAAAAGCGGTGCTTTCTTTAAATTAGAAATAATTGATCGAGCCGGTGAGAAGCGTTTTCTGCAAGGCGCTTTATATGAAGGGGATCATCATGAATTAGGGATTATCTTTACTTCCAGCCCGCATCGTAGAATTAAACAAAACAAAATAGGATATGGAAGTTAGAAGGACAAACTGCTTGAAGATGGCTATCCCATCCCAAGGCAGTTTTTTTAATAAGTTAAGAAAGTATAAAATCAGTGCAATGACTGCGTTAAGCCAAGTAGTTATTTTGAAATGTTTGATGTATATTGGCAATGCTCCGACTAATTACTTCGCTTTCCGTGGGCACGGCCTCAACTAACTTTGCAAAGAAGAACACGTTGCAAAGTGGATTTTCGGCTCGCGCAATTCCCGCAGGAGTCTACGTAATTAGTCTCCGCTATGAGAAGGTGCAACAATTCTTGTCATAAGTAATAGGTTGACTTTTTTTACAAAAAATCGCTATCCGTGAGTATAAAAGCAGCTGTGTTACTTCATGCTAGCGTTGTAGAGCCTGATAATAGCGAAGGCTTGCCACTTCAACTCCTGTGGGAAATGTTTGACCTGAAGATCCACTTTTTTGAGCGGGTTTTGCTAAAAAAGTTAGCTGAAGGACAAACCCCACGGAAAGGGAAGTGGGCAGCCGGAGTGGTGGTCAAGTAGTAGCTATTATTCCATAATAGCTACTAGAGGAAGCGTAAATCTGAGCATTTAGTGATAAGGACTGAGCGAATTTTGCTCCGTTTTTCTTATGTATTCAAGTAAAAAAGAAAAGCCGTGTTAACTTTCTGTTACAGTGCTCAGCTACTAATAGACTTCCCTGTTTTCGTCGCGAAAGTTAACACCAACCCGCTCATCTCATGCGAAGTGGTTCAGTACTTAGTCGCTTACCGAGTGTTTCTGTCTTTGTGCTTAAGCTAAAATCTATAAAAAGTTCGTCGTACGGGTTTGTACTAAACGAAATAAGGTGTTATATTAAATATACGATTAATTCAGAAAACTATAATAATTCACGTTGTCTGAGTAATCTGCAAATCGGGTAAGGAATGCTAGGAATGAAAAACTGGTTTCGCCGTTCAATTAAGAATCAACTTATACTTTTTATTTTAATCGTAGTATTAGTACCAATATGTGTTTTAGGATTAGTTTCGTATTATACGACAGTAAAGGTATCAAAGGAACGAGCAGCCATTTCAGGTGAAAGTTCCTTGGAGCAGATTCAGGATTCTATTGAATTTATTGTAAATGATGTTGAAAATATGTCAGTATTTTTAATTGGTAATCAAGCAGTGCAAGCGTATTTACAAGTGGAAGGAGATCCAATATATCCACAACGTGATATTTATGGGTTCTTATCGAATTTGGCTTTTTCGAAAAGATATATTAATGATATTATCATTTACCCGATAAATGGTAATTCACCAATATCCACAAATCTGGTGATGGATACGAATGCAGGTATTGATATTAAACAAATTCCTAATGGTAAATGGTGGTCCTATCGTAAGGTTAACAAAACGGTAGACGGCAATAAGGACATGATAACGTTGACTCGCCCTATTCGTAGTACAGGAGATTTCGAACGGATTGGTTATTTATCGATTAGTCTCAATCAACGGGTAGTTGAGGAATATTTAAGCTCAGGAGATTCAGAGTGGAGTACATCGGTCTTTATTCTAAATGATGGAAATGTATTAGCGCAAAGTCAAACAAATATAAAAGAAAAAATTAATCTAGATAAACTTACTTTATTATTGGATCAAAATAATAAAGAACGCTTTTCTTTCCTTGCAGAAGAGGAAGAGGTAACTGTATTTACGGAAGAGATTGGGAAGGTGGGATGGCACATAATTAGCCTCGTCCCATCAAGAGAATACAGTTCTCAGAATCGGTATTTTTTATGGTTAACCATCTATTCCGTTGTGATTGCCATCCTTCTTGTAGCAGGTCTCGTTATATTTTTTGTATCAAAAGTATTTAAACCGTTAACTACACTAACTAATTCCATTCAAACAGTGAACCCGGGTGAAACAATTAAAACAATTAATAATGACGCAAATAATGAGATTGGTGAATTAATAGGTAGTTATAATCAATTAAATCAGCGGATTGCCAAGTTAATGAATCAGGTTCAGAAAAGCGAAGCACTAAAGCGGGAATTGGATATGAAGGCTTTGCAATCTCAGGTTAATCCTCATTTTCTATACAATACATTAGCTGCAATTCATTGGATTGCGTTAAGTTCCAAGGCGCATGATATCTCAAAGATGGTTTCTTCATTAAGTACATTGTTACGGTTTAGTTTAAATAAGGGAAATGAGTATTGTACCGTTGAACAAGAAATCGGTCACTTGCTCCATTACATAGAAATTAAAAAGATCCGTTTTCCAAATAGGTTTTCCATAGACTTAGAAATTTCCAACGACTTGAAACAGCATAAAATGCTAAAACTTGTTCTGCAGCCATTAATTGAAAATAGTATTAAACATGGATTTTTTCCACTTCCTAATCACTTTGGTAAAATATCTGTTCATGTACAAATACAAGGGAATTTTATCCACTTTTCAATTATTGACAATGGTGCTGGAATGACAAGTGCAAAACTGCAAGAAATTAAACATCAGTTTTTACATGATCAAGAGACAGAAGCTCTTATTGGCACTAATTATGGAATTCGTAATGTGAATTTGCGACTCCTGTTACATTATGGAAAAGAAAGTGGCTTACGAATAGATAGTAAAGAAATGCAAGGAACAATCGTTGAGTTTGTTATTCCGATAAAGGAGGGGGGAATGCTATGAGAGTACTAATCGCAGATGATGAGATTATTATAAGAGAAGGAATGGCAAATGTCATCCCATGGAATGACTATGGTTTAACCCTATTAAGACCAGCCGCATCAGCTGAAGAGGTAATTGAACGCTTGGACGATGAAAAACCAGATATTCTAATTACAGATATTCAGATGAATGACATGAATGGTTTGGAGCTTGTAGCTTATTTAGGTGAAAATGAATATCAAATAGAGAGTATTTTACTCACTGGATACGATGATTTTCATTTCATTCAGGAAGCGATTCGTCAAGATGTTTGTGATTATTTATTAAAAACCAGTAGTCCAGAAGAGATCATAACAGCAGTTAAACGAGCAAAGAAAAGATTGGAGAAGGATAAAGAATATAGTCAATGGAAAGAGTCAGAACAAGAGCAATTAAATCGTATGAAACTTGAAAAATTAATAGCCGAGGGATTGGACTATCACGAGTTAATGGATGTAGTTGATGTTATTCCTGAGCTGGCTCATCCACCTTTTCAGCTTTTATATATGGATATAGAGCTAGAACTAGAAACGTTAAGGAAATATGAGGCCTTGTGGAATAGTTATTTATTTGGAAAGTGGTTCACACATGAAAATGCATTACTGATAGTGGTAAAGCGAGATCCCTATTTGGCAGATGATTATTTATTACAGATGGCAATAAAGAAAGTGAATGCATTGTTCCATAAACCGATATTGGCAAGTGAGGTAGTAACAACCTTATCAAGCATACGAGAACTATATAGTGAGATAACATCTCTACAACTGTTCCAATGGATTCTAGTGGACTGTAAGCTTATTCAAGTGGAACACATTCGTCAAAGAAAAGGAATCGTATGTGATGATACGATGGAGGAGAATTTGCAACATGTTATTTCACTTATAAAGATGGGAGACAAGAGTAAATTAGAAGAATGGATTAGAGAAATAGTACATGGGTTATTTTCACATCCGCAAGCAACACCGGATTCCATTCAGTTTTATGTACAAAATCTCTATATGGAAGTTATAAAGTATGTAGATCAGATGGCTGGACGTATGGAAAATTATCGAGCGATACCTTCAGCATCAGAATGGTTCAAACAACCTATTCCGATTTTATTTGCATTGTTCCAAATATTACTAACGGACTTTCAAACCCATTACCAAAAACATGCAAACTATGTAGAGGAAACCATTTATTATATAGATAAACACTTAGGTCAAGCTATTTCCCTGAATGATGTCGCAAATCACATTCAAATTCACCCAAATTACTTAAGTGAGTTAATTAGAAAAAGAACTGGAAGATCCTATATTGGACTTTTAACGGAGCTTCGTATGAAAAAGGCTACGGAATTTTTACAACATTCTTCCATAGCTATTAATCATATAGCAAAACGTGTGGGATATAATGATCGAAAATATTTTACAAAACAATTTAAAAAGAAGTATGGCTACACCCCTACCCAGTATCGGCGCAAACATGATAGATAAGCTTATTATCTCTAGATAGTAGTTTCTTTGACCAATCCATATCGAAATGATTAAGGAAGATCGGTTAATTATTAGAGTAAATTTAAAACACTTTGATTTTTCACCCCTAATCTGGTATTCATCCCCCTTATCTATATGAAAGCGCTATTTTAAACTATACATAATAATCAAAAGGGGGGATAAGATGAGAAAAATAAAGATTGCCTTTCTAGGAATCATCATGATGTTCATTTTAACAGCTTGTATAGGGAATGGAGATAGTAAAGCGACAAAACGTTCTGCAGCTGATGGAAAGATTTCTATTTCCATATGGCATAACTTTGCTGGAGATGATTTACGAGCCCGAAAAGTGCGAAATATGATTGCTAATTTTGAAGAAGAGAATCCCACGATTGAAGTTGATGAGCAAGCAATCCCAGTAGATGGGTATCGCCAACGAATAAGCACAGTTGCTGCTGCGAATGAACTTCCAGATATATTCTTGACATATGCAGGTAGTTTTACCGATGAATTTTATAATGGTGAGCTTATTCAGCCTATTACATCCTTATTTGAGGAAAATCCGGAATGGAAAAATTCATTTTTAGAAGGCGCGTTAGAACCTTACAAGTATGATGGAGAATTATATTCTGCGCCAATTGCAATGTCTGCTACATCCTTTTTGTATTATAACAAAGATTTGTTCACAGCGAATAATTTAGAGGTTCCAGAAACATGGGCAGAATTTGTTCAAGTAATAAAAGTGTTTAACGATAAAGGTATCACACCAATTGCTATGGGGAATAAGGCTCCTTGGGTAGCTCAATCAACTACCTTTGGTGCTATAGCTGATCGTGTTACAGGAACAAATTGGTTTTTAGATGCGGTGGAGCAGGAAGATGCCTCATTTACAGATCCGATATTCATCGATGCGTTACATCGTTTTAAGGAGCTAGTTGATAATGGAGCTTATTCAGATGGAGCAAATAGTATGGATAATACGCAGGCTGAACAGTATTTTGCGCAAGGAAAAGCAGCTATGATGATTAATGGCGCTTGGACATTAAGTAGTCTAGGTGCTTCTCAATCTGAACAAGTTTTAACTAATATTGGTGTATCCGTTGTCCCAGGCATTGAGGGTGGTAAAGGATCAGGAAATACAATTACTGGTGGACCTGGTGGTGGTTTCTTACTTAGCAGTGAGACAAAAGGAGAAGATAAGCAAGCTGCATTAAAGCTTATTTATAAATTGAGTAATGCAGATGCCCAGAAAGAAATAGCTGAAAGTAATTCAATGGTTATGTATGATGTAGACATTGATAAAGAGAATGTTAACCCGTTATTTTTTGAAGCATTTAATTTAATTCGTGAAGTTGAATTTGCCCCTGTATATGATCTGTACCTAACTTCAGAGGCTGGAGAAGCCGTTAATAATGGATTACAAGAAATTATGTTAGGAGGAGATCCAGAGAAGGTAGCTGAATCAATACAAAAAGCACAGTCTTCTAATTAATGAATCGAGCAAAGGGGGGACAGTTATGCAATCTAATTTAAAGTTAAAGGGTTTGTTGGTAATTACTTTACTTCCAGCCCTTTTACTTTATTCTTTTTTTGTTATTATTCCAATATTTTGGTCATCCTACTACGGGTTTTTTGAATGGTCTGGATTAGGGGATGCCACGTATATTGGCTTGCAAAACTATATTGATGTGATGCAAAGCCCTGTATTTTGGCGTTCTCTCAAGAATAATCTGATAATTGTTGCCGCATCTGTTTTTGGCCAAGTACCGATTGCATTAGCTTTAGCGTTAATGCTTCGTAAAAGTAACTGGTTTCAAATATTTGTACGGTCAGCTGTTTTTTTACCAATGGTTATCTCCACAGTAGTAGTAGGTCTGATTTGGGGATACATTTATGATCCAGAAATAGGTGTTATTAATACCGTATTACGTGCCGTTGGTTTAGAGTCGTGGACAAAAGCTTGGCTAGCAGATCCTTCTGTAAATATGTATGCAGTTGCTGTTCCTATCATTTGGAATTATATTGGACCCTATTTAATTATTTTTATTGCAGCTATTCAGAATATACCTTCTGAGATGGAGGAGGCTGCTATGATTGACGGAGCATCTGGATGGAAAAAACTGATCTACATTATCTTACCCAATATGTGGACAACAATTAAAGTAGCTGTCGTCTTGTGTATTTCAGGTAGTTTAAAGGCATTCGATCAAGTATTTGTCATGACAGGTGGTGGACCAGCAGAATCCACAGAAATATTAGCAACGTATATGTATAATAATACATTCCTTGTGTACCGCTACGGATACGGTTCTGCAGTAAGTACGATGATAATTCTATTAAGCCTTATCTTAATTGGTATAAGTCAGGTGTTAATGAAGAGAAAGAATGAGGGGATGACTATTCGATGAAATTCCATCTTTTTAAAGGAATAAGAATTTTATTTTTAGCAGTTTTTTCCTTAATGATGATTTACCCTTTATATTGGCTAATCACTAGTGCTTTCAAGACAAACAAAGAATTTTTTGCCCGACCTCACTCTTTTCCTACCAATTTCTCCTTTGAAAACTTTACGAGAGCTTGGGAAGTTGCTGATTTAGGAACAGCAATGATGAATTCAACTATTGTTACAATTACTGCAACGGCATTAACTGTTTTTCTTGGCGCACTAACTGCCTATGTTTTATCCAGATTCACGTTCAAATTAAAAGCATTTTTAATGGTTTTCTTTTTACTGGGAATGTTAATACCTATTCATAGTACGCTAGTCCCGTTGTTTACTATGATGGATCAAATAGGATTACTGGATACGTATTGGGCATTAATTTTGCCGTATACTGCCTTTGAATTACCTATTGCCATCTTTTTAACAGTTGCATACATGAGTTCAATACCAAAGGAATTAGAGGAGGCAGCTGTTATCGATGGAAACGGTTATTGGGGGGTTTTCTTTCGAATTATGCTTCCTTTGAGTGTTCCTGCACTTTCAACCGTAGCTATTCTATCGTTTTTAAGATATTGGAATGAATTTGTTTTTGCTCTAGTATTTATTAATGATAGTACATTAAAAACATTGCCATTAAGCTTATCCATTTTTTCAGATGGATTCAGTACGGATTATGCATTGACAATGGCCGCAATGACAATTTCAGTCATCCCTACAATTGTCATGTATCTCATTTTCCAAGAGCAAATTATGAAAGGAATGGTTGCTGGATCAGTAAAAGGTTAGATATAGAATGGTGGTGTTAGATGTGAATATCATGATAGAAAGGTATGCTTTATTTATACAAAAATTATACTGGTTTGCGTATTTACAGCTATTATGGCTTTTATTTACTACTTGTGGGTTAATCATTTTTGGAATATTTCCTGCTACCTATGCATTATTCTCTGTATGGAAGATGCAAAACAATGTTTCAACTGGGGAAGTGTTTCGATCATTTCGTAACGAGTATTTTTCTTCATTTATTCTTTTAAATAAAGCGGGACTGATTTGGCAAGCCATGTTGGTAATAATAAGTTCTAACCTTTTGATTGTGGATAGGGAATATAGTCTTGTAAAGCTGGCAGTGCTTGGAATGTTAGGATTAATCACTTTAAGTATTATTCATTTCTTTCAATATGCAGATCTGGAACGACAAGCGATTCTACAAATAAAACGGTCGTTTTCTCTTCTGTTTTTACATCCAAGAGAAAATGTAATTTATATGATGATTTTTATAGGGATGATAGTAACAATTCGTTTCCTCCCAGGACTTTCTTTCTTTTTTGGAATCAGCTTCCCCGTTTATTTAACCGTAAAGCTAGGTAAAGTTAAATCAAGTATAGTGTAATAAGACGTATGCTACGCTTAAATACATTGCTTTTTTGTTGTCTAGGAAATTATAACATTTGCCCATGTGGTTAAATAGGGGCGTGTTGAGCCATGTCTAGCTCCAGTGCCCAGAAACGAGGTAACTTCACAATCGCCCTAATCTAAGTCATGACGACTCGCAAGCTCACTGTGATTCCTTTATCTCCGTTGACTCGCTCCAGTCGCTACGTTTCTAATCGAGCGCTTCTTTTGTTCCTAAAGCTGAATCGTTGAACATGAGAAGGAAGTATACTTCTATACAAAGAGAGCTGTCTTTCGGGGCAGCTCCATTTTCATATGGCTGCCTTTTTATTGGGGATGTATATTAATCTTGTAGTTGTTTACATTAAAATTAGCTTCGGTTATTAATACGAATTTTGGGATGTGGTGGAAATCGATAATCATGTTGTATCAATACCTAAACCTGTCATATTATTAAATATTGATTCATTAATGCCTCAGCCATTAGAAATTGCCATGCAGACTGGACGTGCACCAGCTTTAAAATTTTTAATGGAGCAAGGTCGTTATATTGCTAATATGGTAACATCGTTTCCGACCATGTCAGTAACCATTGATAGCAGCCTTTTAACCGGAACATATGCAGATAAGCATCATATTCCAGGTTTGAATTGGTTTGATACGGAACAGAATCAATTTGTCAACTATGGTACAGGGTTTAGAGAAACGTTTCGTATGGGAATGAAAAAGTCCATTCATCATATGCTTTATAATTTAAATAATGTACATTTGAGTGAAAAGGTCTCAACTATTTATGAAGAATTAGCTCGAATCGGTTTATCTTCAGCGTCTATCAATTCTTTTGTGTATCGAGGAAATAAATTACAGCAATTAAAAATCCCAAAATTTCTTCGTACATTCACTTATTTTGAGGATGGAAAATGGACCATGAAAGTACCTTCAATCTTTTCATTAGGACTCTTTTCGAAACTTCGCCCTGTGGGGTTCACAGCACAACTAGCAGCTGGAAATTATAAATATATGGCACGAGAGCTTCGGTACCTTATTCATAAACAGAAACTTCCAGCATTTACTTTTTGTATATTTCAAGATATGGATGCGCGTATTCATTTTAAAGGACCTATGGATATAAAAGGTATTATTAAAATTGATCGTCAAATTCAAAAAATGTTGAATATGTTTGATAGTTGGGAAGAAGCAGTAAATAGCAATATTTGGATGATTATTGGAGATAATGGTCATTCCGCAACAGGAACGAAGTACCGTGACTATATTATTGATTTGCGTAAGCTTTTAAATAACTATCGAATAGTTCGAATTCAACGTGCAGTTCATAAAAAAGATGAACTAGCGATTTGTGTTAACCAGCGAATGGCTTATGTATATATGTTGGATCATGTAAACATCGGGACAATTGTTGAAAAACTTAAACACGATAAGCGAATTGATATCATTGCATGGAAGGAAAATGATTGTATTCGTGTGGAATCTGGGATGAAAGAAGGGACATTATACTTTAGACCTAATGGGAAATATGTAGATGAGTTTAATCAATCATGGTGGATAGTAGGAAATCATGAATTATTGGATTTGAAATGGATAGAAAATCATATCGTTTATAATGATTTTCCAGATGCATTAGCTCGATTGCATGGGGCTTTATATTCTCATCCTGGACAATTCCTTGTTGTAAATGCAAAACCAGGATGTGAATTTAAAGCTCAGTCTACTCCTTTTCACTTAAGCGGAGCTGCTCATGGATCCTTACATAAGCAGGAGTCAATTGTCCCCTTAATAATAGCTGGGACGAATGAACAGCCCATTACACCGCGGATAATAGATCTAAAGGAATTTATATTTAGGGTTATTCAAGAACAATTAAATGAATAAAATACCAATTCGTTCTGTAGATTTCACCAAAAAATTCCGTTTATAATATTTCTTTATAGCTACAAAATAAGTAGGAGAAATTTTATGGAGTGGAAAGAATATGACAATGAGAAGCTATCTATTAGGTGTCTGGGACAGTATTGATCCAATTTATTTTGCTTGTTCCCGATTATCCTATATATCAGATAATAATCAGCGTAGAACGATGCTTCGGGTTCGGCTCACTAGATATAAAGGTGGAAAAGTCGTGCTCGAAGATGGAACAGTTCTACGAAAAAATGACTTATTACTAAAGATTCACCTTCACAATGTAAAACTAATAAAGGAATTAAATGCATTTCCTAATGATATTAAACGTGCAGTATTTATTTATCACAGTATTAAACAAGCCATGCCAAACTTAGCAATGTATGTTCATGCACACCCAAAAGCAGCGGATATAAAGGCAGTTATAGGAATCACAAGTTTGTATCGAGGAGCAGAACGATTGGGGTTTGAAAAAAGCGCATTAAAAAATAGATTTTATCGTTACTTTAAAAGGATAACTTTAATGCCAATTAATATGTTGACAACAAAAAAAGATGCTGAGCCTGTTTATCTATTCATGTCAAAAAACAAGATAATGGATAAATACTATCTTGAGGGTTAACACAATATTGTTTTTTTGAAATTAAGGACGGGGCTAAAAACATGGATAAACCTAAACAATCAGATGCGTTATTTCTACCTTTTCTGCAAATGCCAAGTGGCCATCATCATGTTGCAGATACGCTCATAACGGATTTATTACATTATAATAATAACAAGCGAACGAACAAAGTTGAATTATTATCTTATAGTTATGGGAGTTTAGAAAAGATAGTAACCTCAACGTATATTAGCTGGATAAAACGATTTCCAGGCGTATATGATCGACTATATACATTACTTGCCTGTAGAAATATGTCGAAAAGGAAAAGGCACCGCCATTATGAATTACTATTCCGCCCTTTTTTAAACAAACTTGTGAAAGAGGAAAATCCAGAAATTGTCTTTTTAACCCATGCCCTGCCTTCGAGTATCGTAAGTGTCCTAAAACAAGAAAATAAGCTACAAGCAGTTACGGTTAATGCGTATACAGATTTTTTTGTGAATCGATTATGGGGGATAAAAGGTATTGATTATCATTTCGTACCTACCGCCTCTGTAAAGAAATTCTTACTTAAATTAGGTGTGAAAGCAGAGCGTATATTTATCACTGGGATACCCGTTCATCCTGTATTTCGAGAGGAATTTTCTTTAAAGGAGAAAAAACAAGCATTACTCATTACAGGCGGAAGTTTAGGGAGTTGTGGTATGGATGAACTATTATCAGATAAGCATTTGCCGAAAAAGATGCATCTCTATGTACTTTGTGGAACGAACGAACAATTGTATCAAACGTTAAGCAAGCAAAATAATTCAAATATTACACCTATCCCTTATATCGAATCTAAAGCGCAGATGAACAAATTGTATAATGAGGTTGACGCTGTTTTAACAAAGCCAGGCGGTGTAACAATTAGTGAATGCTTGATGAAACGGAAGCCAATTTTTGTTTATCATGCTTTACCAGGTCAGGAACAAATCAATTTGCAGGAGCTCATACAGCTTGGATTGGTAAATCCTATCGACTTAAATAAAGAACCATTGGAGGAACAAATAAATCAATTTTTTCTGGATACGCAAAAGAAAAATCGGTATACAGAAAATGTAAATCGATATCATCAAAATTTATCGACGCAATCAATTGGAGCACTTATTCAACAAGTGATGAATCAAAGTCAATAGCCAAATAAAGGCTGTTGACTTTTTTATAAGTTAAGAAAGTATAAAATCAGTGCAATGACTGCGTTAAGCGAAGTAGTTATTTTGAAATGTTTGATGTATATTGGCAATGCTCCGACTAATTACTTCGCTTTCCGTGGGCACGGCCTCAACTAA